>NZ_JBJHPC010000006.1:0-46250 GCF_045257485.1 Streptomyces sp. YS-3
GTACTACTCGGCCCCGCTGGACCGAGGAGTGGGCGTCGGCACCGCCGTGATGCTCGTGCTGGGGCTGGCGCTCTTCGGCTGTCTCACGGCCTGGCAGATCGCCGCCATCACCCATGCGGAGTATCCGCGGCTGCGAGCGATCGAGGCGCTGGCCACCGCGGTGCCGCTCTTCCTCGTGCTGTTCTCCGCGACGTACTTCCTGCTCGCCGACAACCGGCCGTCGTCGTTCTCGGAGCCGCTGAGCCGGACCGACGCGCTGTACTTCACGGTCACGGTGTTCGCGACCGTCGGCTTCGGCGACATCGCGCCCACCACCGGCACCAGCCGTGCGCTGACCACCGTGCAGATGCTCGCGGATCTGATCGTGGTGGGCGTGTTGGCCAAGGTCCTCTTCGGCGCGGTCCGCGTCGGGCTGCGCCGCCGGGGCGAGGCCCCCAAGTACCCGGAGGAGGAGCCGTGACCGCCGACGGGACGCAGCCGCAGGAGGCAGACCTGCTGAGGGGCAAGCCCCGCCACGGGCCCGGGAGGTTGGGGGTTCACGTGCGGGGCTGGGCTCACGAGGTGGGGGCGTCACACCCCGGTCAGGGTGTACGTACCTGTTCCGTCCTGCCTGCCACTGAAGTACTGGCGGATGAGCTCCCCGTCGGCGTACCGGTCATGGCTCATCATGGAGCCGGTGTACTTGTTCAGCATGCGGTTCCAGTCGAGCATGGCTCGAAGCCCCGCGAGGTACCTCGCTCAATGGCGGATGGACCTCGCGGCGATCCGCCTCCGCGACACCGCAGAGACCGTGGAGGACATCTCGGCGCAGGTGGGCTACCGATCCGTGCCGTCTTTCACCCGCGCCTTCGCACGCGATCGCGGATCTTCCCCCGGTGCTTACCGTGCACAAGTGCGTGCAAGCAGAGCACTGGAGCCCCGTGCGGCCGGCCGCCGCCTCTGAGGCCGACGGCATCACTGTCCTGCCCGGAACATGTGCTCGGTCGTTGCCGCGCTTTGCGCAGGACCGGGCGGGAGGCTGCTGCGAGCGGCCCACCCGCGAATCGTGTCTGCCACTTGGTCGAGATGGGACTCGAGCAGGAAGTGCCCCCCGTCGAGGAGCCTCACCTCGGCGTGCGGCGAGTCGCGACGGAAGGCCTCCGCGCCAGCAGCTGCGAAGATCTCGTCATTACGGCCCCACACGGCGAGGACAGGCACCCCGCTGCTACGCAGCCACGCCTGCACATCGGGGTACAGCGAGCGGTTGCTCGCGTAGTCGGCGAACAGAGCCAGCTGCGCGGCATCGACGCCCGGGCGGGCGAGAAGAGTTAGATCATGCTCCCACGCGTCCGGGTCGATGAGTGAGTCGTCGGGGACTCCGTGCTTGTACTGCCATTCGACGGCCTCCCTCTCGAGCGCCGGTCGCAGCGCAGCCTCGTTCTGCGGGCTACGATCCGCCGCGTAATCCCAGATGGGTTTCCAGAAGCTGGGGACGAAGCCCTCTTCGTAGGCGTTGCCGTTCTGGCTGATGACGCCCGTGACGGCGTCTGGATCGGCGAGAGCGAGCCGCCACGCGACGGGAGCGCCGTAGTCCTGCACGTACACGGTGTACTGCGTGATGCCGAGCCGGCTCAGGAAGCCCCGGGTCACTGCTGCCAACGAGTCGAAGGTGTAGCTGAACTGGCTGGTGGTGGGTGCCGACGAGCGCCCGAAGCCGATGTGGTCCGGGGCTATGACCCGGAACCTGTCGGCGAGGGCCGGCAAAAGGTGCCGGAACATGTGCGAGCTGGTGGGGTACCCATGGAGGAGCAGGAGCACCGGTGCGTTCGCTGCGCCTGACTCGCGGTAGAAGACGGTGAGGTCGTCGACCTCGACAGTGCGGTGGTGGACAGCAACCACGCTAACTCCTAAACTGCGTCTTAGTGGTTAGTTAGCTCAGCGAAGCATGCCCCAATCGATCGGTCAAGTGGAAGGTAACTGTGCAGAGTCCGGAGGACGTACTGCTCGCCGTCCTCAACAGCACACCTGTGGTGGACGGCCGAAATACCGACGAGCTTGTCGCGCTCGAAGGTCGAGCGCGGCTGCGCACGCTGGGCGGGAGCGGGACCGTACGCGAGCTCGCTCAGGTCCGGGCAGTCCGGGATGCGCTACAGGCGCTGCTGCGCGGTGAGGATGACGGGAGCGCTCATGACGTACTCCAGCGTCTGCTCGAAGACGTCTCGCAGGTGCCGCTCGTCACCAGCGACGGTGTCGACTGGGAGGTACGAGCGGATCGAGACAAGCGCCTAGCCGTGAACATCGTCCTCGCGTGGTCAGACGTCACACGCCAGCTACCCGGCAGGCTGCGGCCATGTTCTAACGCCGAGTGTCATCTGTTCCTCATCGACCGCAGCCGCCCCGGCACCGCACGGTGGTGCTCCATGGCGACGTGCGGGAACCGCATGAAGGCGCGCGCACATGCTCAGAGGCAGCGGACACGGCCATAGCGCGCCGCAGGCCGTGCACTGCGCCTGCCGACGGTTGGCCCATGGGCGAGTGGAGGAGCTCGCTGATGCAGCCGAGTGGGAGCAGCAGGCAAACGAGGCAATCCGGCCGTGCGGCCAGTCCATGCGGCCCGGTACCGCAGCCCACCGCCAAGAGCCGAGTGACAACTACGCCTGTCTGCCGTTCCTCGGCGTGGCGCCCGTGTGACTGGGCGTCGCCCTGGTGGAAGGGCGCAGCGGGCCGTCGGGGATTTCGACGCCGGTGGTCAGCCGAGACGCGTCGACGGAGGTCTGCGGCCGAGGCGTCGGCCGTTCCCGGCGGCTGCACGTCGTGCCGCCCGCCTTCCCACGACAGCTGCGGTCCTGGCCGGCCGCTTCCTTACGAGGCGAGCAGCGCGGCGGTGAGGCATCGGTGCAGCCAGTCGGCGGAGCGGTCGAGCGGCCATCGGCAGTCGTCGGTCAGGGTGAAGTAGGAGGCGTTGCCGAGGAAGTACCAGAGCACATCCGCAGCGTCGTCGACGGTGACTCCGGCGCGCAGTGCGCCCAGTTCTCCGAGCCGGGCCGCAGTGGCCCGCAATCCGCGGCGCAGGCTGTCGTGCGCCGTGCCGACGGCCTGCCGGACCCCGGCATCCTGGGGCGCGGCGGCGATCGCCTGACGCATGATCGGCGACCAGAGCTCGAACTCGCTTCGGGTGCCCTCCACGAGCATGCGCAGCAGCGCGCCGGGGTCGGTTTGCGCAGCGATCCGCTCGTAGATGCCGCCGGCCTCCGCGGCGCGCACCCCGTCCTCGATCAGTGTGCGTAGCAAACCGCTCTTGCCTCCGACCGCCGCGTAGACGGTGGGCGCCGCTACCCGCGCCGCGTGGGCGATGTCCTGCACCCGGGTGTCGAAATAGCCCCGTTCGACGAACAGGGCCCGCGCCGCCATCAGGATCGCTTGACGGGTCGCAGCCGCGTACTCGGCCCGTCGTCCGGCCTCTTGTGTCACCACCCCTATGACTGTAGACCCTGCCCGATCATCAGCCGCTGATAGGCAGCTACACTCGATATAGCGACCTATCAGAGAGAGTGGTTCCCATGATCTTTCCGGTACTCGAACACCTTGCTCACCAGTTCCCCGGCATCACTCCTGAGCAGGACAAGCTCCCCACACCGTGTGACGACTTCGACGTGAGCACATTGCGCCGCCACCTGCTGGGCTGGCTCACCTACTTCGACGCTGCCTTCACTGACCCGTCCGGCAGCGACCGGCCCGACCCGTCCGCGTACCAGGGCCCCGACCATCCGAGCGCCGTGATCGCGCACCTCACCACCACGATCCGATCGGCCCTGGCCGACGGCCTCGCGACAGCTACCGTGCAGGTTCCGCAGCTGGGGGGCGCCTATCCGGGCTCCGCAGTCATAGACCTGCTATTGATCGAAACGCTCGGCCACGGCTGGGACCTGGCCCGTGCGACCGGGCAATCATGGAACCCGGACCCGCAAACCTGCCAGCATGCCCTCACCGTGCTCGAAGGCGTGATCCAGCCGGAATACCGTGGCCCGGGTATGCCCTTCGGCCCCGAGATCGCCATCGACGCAAGCGCACCACCTCTGGACCGGCTGATCGCTTTCACCGGCCGCGACCCCGGTTGGGTGCCCCCCGTTCAGCTGCGCTGATGAGCGCCTGCGGCGTCGTCCTCGCTTGACGGCTCGGTGGATCATCCGCACGCCGAGAACGGCCACGGGCGCTGCCTCGTCAGCAGGCTCGTGGCCCGCTGGGCGCCCCGGCCGGACTCCGCCGGGCGGCGGGCCGGTCACGCCCGCTTCGTCCTCGAAGCAGACGAACGCGCCGGTCGCCGCCCGGAGGGTTTTACCTCCCGCCAGGTCACCTCCCGCCATGGAGGGATCGCCTTTTCGTCGCGTTCGGCAGCGGGCAGAGCCGGCATCTGCACGCTGGAGCCCGTCCGGTGCAGCAGCCGGGTCACTCCGCAGACGCTGTATGAGATGTGAAACTTCCGCCCCATCAGCGTGCGCACCCTTGGGGCCGTCCACACCTGGTCATCCGTCCAGCCGTGCGTGCCCGGCCCTTCTTCCAGCCAGATGGCGAGCTCGGCCTGCAGGTCGGGGCGGAGCCAGCAGCCGTAGCCCGGGGGTCCCTGGGAACGCAGCGCTTCCCGCCCGCCGTACTCCCAGGCACGGCGCCACTGGTAGACCGACTTTCACTCACCTGTAACTCGGTGCGATGTACGGGACTTTTACGTCCTCGTCGAAAAGGTCAGCAGCCCGCTTGCGTACCTCTTCGCGGTGCTTGCGCTGCTCGGCGGTGGGCCCGCCCCCCTCCGGATACCGCGTACTTCCGGGCTACCAGCCGCGACGGGCCCCTGTCGACAGGCCCGACAAAGGCCCAGACGCTGTAACGCCAAGGTCAGTAATGGGCTTCCGGCAGACGTCCTCACCGCCGGGCAGGTGCTCCGCGAATGGCGTAGGAGCACCTGCCTCGTGTTCATCGGATGGGACTGGGCGACCGAGGCCCCCGACTGACGGTCATGGACAACTCCGGTGCGCAGGTGAAACGTTGGGAGTTCGTGCACACTGAGGAAGGCGTCGCCAGGACGCTGACAAATCATCCTGTCTCGTCCGGCCGCTGGAAGACCCCGCCCTCCATCCCGACCGACACCCACCTCAGTCACTCGCGCACGGTTCCCGGGGCAATGGTCGACGGGCACAGCAATCACGGGGCCGACAGCCGGCCGGCGGCGAACACGGACTCGGGCACAGACCTGCGCCGCCCGTACGGTCATCGGGTCGTGTCCGTCCCGGACGGCCGCAGCAGATCGAACACGGAAGCAGACGGGTTCCTGGATTCTCCAACGGGTCAGCGCGCGAACCCGCGCGTCCGTTTTCTCACGGTGCCGGAAGGAGTGCCCAGTTCGACGTGGGCATCCATCCTGGGCCACGTGTCATCGAGGCGCCGCTTGGCTGTCTGTCTCGGTGCCGCCGTGCGTGCCGGTTCCGACCTGAGCGCTGTCCTTCAACGTGCGGTCGCTACCAGACGATGTGCGGTCGAAGAAGCTTCGGCGCGGCCGCCGGAAATAATCTGTGGGAGTGCTGCTCACTGCTGGTTAGTCTCACGCAGATGGAAATCCGAACGTTCGAGGAACGGGATTGGCCGCAGGTCTGGCCGATCATCGAGCAGATCATCCGCAAGGGAGACACCTTCTGCTACGACCCGCTGCAAAACGAGGCGCAAGCCCATGACTTGTGGGTGGCACCGCCGCCAGGGCACGTCGTAGTGGCGGTGGAGGATCAGCGCATACTCGGTACCTCCAACATGTACCCCAATCGTCCGGGCCCGGGTGCGCACATCGCCAGCGGCAACTTTATGGTCGCTCCAGAAGCACGCGGTCGGGGTGTCGGCCAGGCGTTGGGCGAGTACCTTCTGGACTTGGCGCGAAGCCGTGAATTCGCCGGCGTGCAGTTCAACGCCGTTGCGGCCTCCAACGCGCCGGCAATCAGGCTGTACGAGCGTCTCGGTTTCGCCATGATCGGCACCGTCCCCGGCGCGTTCCGGCATCCCACGCTGGGTGCGGTCGGCCTGCATGTCATGTATCACGACCTGGACTCGTGACCACTGCTGGTCTGCTGCGAGTCTGACCGGGCCCCACGCCCGAGGAAGAAGCGTCAGGCTGATGGCCCACAGACGATGTTCGTCCGGCCGCCCGCGTCGTCATGAGGGTTCCGTCCGCGCGGTGTAGCGGTTCCCGGTGCCGGATCGGGTCAATTTCGTGGGTGGTGGAGGTAGAGGTGCGGGTTCAGGGGACGTGAAGATCACCGGTGCCAAGACGAAGGCAGGGCTGGAACGGGACCTCTCAACCTTCATCCAGGCCTGATCACTGCAGCACTGCCTGCACGTGGGACGGAGCGGTCGCAGCACCGCCGGCCACGGGCGGTTCCTGGTATTGACCGTCGGGTGGGGTGCCCTGCTGCAGCTTGAGCGCCTGGCCGGCCTCATCGTCGGCCACGGTCGCCGATGTCCTCCACGCCCGGAGCGTGGAGGACGGATGAGTGTCGCACGCTCCAACGATTTGCGGTCAGCGGATCGGGGGCAGTGCCTTGTCGGGGTGGGCTGCCTGGACGTAGCGGACAGCGGTGCCGGGATGGATGCCGAACAGCTGCACCAGGTGTACGGGGTCGGCGGTCTGGCGGGCCTCGTCCAGCACTCGGTCGCTCCACATCTGGCGGGGGGTGATTCCGGTGCGGTCGAATGCGCGGCGCAGGGCGCAGTAGCTGACGGGTGGGAGGGCGGGGTGGTGCGCTGAGTGCGTTGTCACCAGTAGGTGCGGATTGGTGGAGGCGGGCCACTGCTGCTGCCGCTYGTGGAGCCAGTCGTCCACCAGGCGGCGGGTCAGTGTGTCGAGGTAGACCGTGTGCGGCTGTCCACGCAGGAGCAGACGCGTTCTTGTTTGAGGGCGCGGAAGATGCTGAGAAGGACGTGGTGGACGCCGCGGGCCCGGTGTCCCCGCCGGTCGCTGAGGGCGGACGTCACGTGCGCAGTGGTGATCTGCCGCAGATCCAGCCCGTCCTGGCTCCACAGGGACAGGACCGGAAAAACGACGTTCAGATCGCGCCGGATGCGCGTGTAGTCGGCGGGCGGGTGGGGTCGGCGGCCTTCCCCACGGCGGACGGCAACCCACGTCCGCACCTGGCCGGCGATGGTGTCGGGAAGCCGCCCGAGCTTGTCTTCGATGGCCTGGCGGTGCCGGGCGTCCGTGCGGGCCCCGTCCAGGCGGGCCAGCGAGGGGGCGGCGGCTGTCGTGCGTTGGTGGTCGGGTTCGAGCAGGCCGCGCTCGTGCAAAAAGAACACGATCCGGTGCAGGGAGACCTTTTGGCCCCAGGGCCGCGAGCGTCCGCACGTCCCGCTCGGCGATGGGTTGCGCCATGCCGGTGTAAGCCAGCAGGCGGTGCAGCAGCCGGATGGAGTTGGCGTGGATGTGCTGCCCGCCAGCAGTGGCGGGAAGACAGACCGTGAACTGCTCCAGCAGTGCTCCCGCTTCCGCGCTGAGCGGCGGCATCATGCCGTGGGGCACGGAGTGAACGGCTCTCCAGTCGCGAGGGACGCTCAGCAGCATCGTCTGCGCCGAGGTCACGGGATCGAAGGCGGGCAGCGAGGCGGCGTGACCGTCGTGCTCCACGACTGGCGCCAAGGGCGGCAGCGTTGTCTTGCCCACCAGTTGGTGGGCAAGCGGTCCGGCGAAGGTGAGCTGGGTGAAGCATGCGGGCGCCTGACGCACGTTCCGCACGAACGCCAGACACCCCCGGCACAGACTCTCCTTGGGATGCACGGGCAGGCCGTCGCGGGAGCAGCGAGCACACCGGCCCGCCGGGCGGTGCTCACCGCGATGCCAGCCCGCGCAGCCGGCCTTGGCACCGCCGTCTCGCGACGGGTTCCGGATTCATCCACGATCACGCAGATCACGGGTGCCACTCGCAGATTCTGCAAGTTTCTACGGAAAATCCAGCTACAGAGGGACATGTCGAACGCAGGTCTCCGGCCTGCTAAGACGCGATTGATCGCACTCAGAATCCCCCCAGGAACCTGCGCGTACTCCAGTAACGAAGTGGGCCGGTCACTCGCCAGCCGCCCGGGCACCGCGCCGCTGCCGCCGGTTCTGCAGCGACTCGAAGGCGAGCCGGCCCGCCGCGTCCCACACGACGTTGACCGGGTTCGGATGGAGACAAAAGGCCAGAGAGGGACGGAGGCTGCGACGTGAGGGCGGATGTATGTGCGGCGAGAGGGCTTGCGGGAATGGTTGGGGGGACAGCCAAGGCGGGCTCCCCACCATTCCCACAGGGCTACCAGGGCACTTCCCCGTTTTCGTCTTGGAAAGTTCCTGTCGGACCGTCCGCGCCCAGAGTCGCGAGACGCACGACGACCCTAGCGCTCTCCTCCGGTGCCCTTCCGATTCCAAATGCCGCGGTCAGGTCGGTCGCGGTGGTGCCGGGCTCGACTGCATTGAACTTGATGCCCGGCTGGGACTTGGCGTACTGGACCGTGAGCATGGTGGCTGCGGACTTGGACGCAGAGTAAAGGGCCAACGGCAAGTTGAACTCCGGCCGGTCCGGATTGGTCACTGCCCAGAAGGACCCGGCACTGCTCGAGACGGTGACCACGGTCGGGTTCGAGGACCTACGCAGCAGGGGAAGCGCCGCCTCCGTGACGCGCACGATTCCCACCGCGTTGGTATCAAAGGCCCGGAGAGCCGTGGGACCGTCGGTTGCTCCGTTTCCCAAGACACCTGCGTTGTTCACCAGGACGTCGAGCCGGCCCGCGGCCGAGTCGATCGTCGCCAGCGCGCTGCTCACCGATGCGTCGTCGGTCACGTCGAGTTGCACGAATCGTGCGCCAAGCGCCGCCGCGGCCTTCTCACCTCGCTCGACGTCACGCGCACCGATGTAGACAACGTGGCCCAACGCCGAGAGCTGTCTGGCTGTCTCGAAGCCGATGCCCTTATTGGCCCCAGTGATCAATGTGATGGTCATGCGTGTCCTCGCAGGGTATGGGGCCCCAGTAGGGCCGTTGCTGTTGTCCGAAGGGTTCTTTGCTGTGTTGGCGCTGATTTCCGTGGGTCAGCCGGTCAGCTGCCGGAGAAGTTCGCCGGCGTCGTGCAGGGCGGTCATATGTATGAACCGTCCGTTGCGGACCTGGTAGATGGCGTACTCGACGATCGCGAACGAGGCGCCGGTGGGAGCCACACCAAGCCATTCCTTCACCGGGGTACCCGTGTTGATAAGACGCGCAGCCAGGCGGTCACCGTCGAGGAGCAGTTCCTTGAGTTCCCAGCGAAGGTCCGGAACGGCGTCCACGTCAGCCTTCTGAACCGCGATGAGGGTGTCCCGGGTGGCCGGCTCACCGTTCAGGGTGGTCCGGTCGTTGATGAACTCGTCCATACCATCGAACTTGTGGGTGTTGAGGGCCTCGATATAGCGCAGGTAGAACGCGCGCAGATCGCTGTCGGACATGAAGGTGACCCTTCTGTGGGGTAGCTCCGGATCGCAGCCGCGACCGGAGGCAGAGCAGACGCGACGCCCGCACGGCATCGCCGTGCCGTGCATCGCCGAGGAAGGCGTCCGCCGAACCGAGCCACTGTTGATCAGGTCATGGGTGGCTCGCCTCTCAGATCTGGTTCAAGCCGCCGTCGACGTACAGACTCGAACCGGTGATGAAGCTGCTTTGTTCGGAGGCGAGGAAGGCCACTGCGGCGGCAATCTCCTCCGGGCGCCCGAGCCGGCCCAGCGGCACACGCGACGCCAGTCGCTGCTTGAACCGCTCCGGCGCGGGGGTGAGCCCCGACAGCGCGGGAGTATCGGTCGGGCCGGGCGTGATGGTGTTGACCCGGATGCCGCGACCCTTGAGTTCGTTGGCCCAGGTCCGGGAGAACGATCGGGTGGCGGCTTTGGTCGCCGCGTACACGCCGAGCGCCTCATCGCCGACGTCCACGTTGGTGGAGCCGTTCACGATGACCGAAGCGCCGTCGTTGAGCAGGGGCAGCGCCTTCTGGACAGTGAACAGCAGGCCTCGGACGTTGATACCGAAGAGGGTGTCGAAGTGCTCCTCGGTGACCTGCTCAAGGGGCACGAGGGAGGCGACGGAGGCGTTCGCGAACAGGATGTCCAGGCCCCGTTCCCGGCTGCGGACCGTCTCGTAGAGCCGGTCCAGGTCGGCCAGGTTCGAGATGTCGCCGGTCACCGCGGTAGCCGCTGAACCGATCAATTCGGTAGCCGCGTCGAGTTCGGTCTTGCGTCGGCCGGTGATGAACACGTGGGCTCCCTCGGCCGCCAGCCGGACGGCGCTCGCCAGGCCGATCCCGGTGCTGCCCCCAATGACCAGGGCGGTCTTCCCCTCAAGTAATCCCATGGTGACAACCTCCCCAGACTTCTGCAGCGTTCGCTGCAGAAGTCGACCCTAACACTTCCGCATCGGTCGATGCGGAAGAGGTAGACTGCGGGAGTGGAAACCAAACAGAAAGGCCCCATCGGCCGACCACGAGGCTTCGACGCCGACCAAGCTCTCGAGCGCGCCATGCTGGTCTTCTGGGAGCACGGCTATGAGGGAGCCAGTCTGGCCAACCTGACCGACGCGATGGGCATCTCCACCACCAGCATGTACGCAGCCTTCGGCAACAAGGAAGAGCTGTTCCGCAAGGCCCTGGAGCGCTACACCGAAGGCCCCAGCGCATACTTGCCCCGGGCCCTGGAGGAGCCGACCGCCCTCGGCGTCGCCACCGCGATCCTGGCCGGCACCCTTCGAACCACCACCCGCCCGGCCCATCCCCATGGGTGCCTGGGCGTCCAGGGCGCCCTGACCACCAGCAGCTCCGGGCAGGAAGTCCGCGACCTCCTCGTCACCTGGCGCAGCAACGGCTACTCCTGCATCCGAGAACGGTTCCAGCGAGCTGTCGACGACGGCGACCTGCCCCCCGAGACCGATCCGGGACTACTGGCCCGCTACCTCACCACCTTCGCCTATGGCATCGCCGTACAAGCCGCCAGCGGAGTCGGCCGCGACGAACTCCAGGAGATAGCCGACGCCGCCCTGCGCAACTGGCCACCCTCCTGAACTTCTCGCCCGGCGAGTGCTTCTGGGCCACCCATGGAGGACGACTGCCACTTGTACCCTCAACTACCCGTCCCGGACGGATTCCCTGAGACACCAACCGCAGACCCAACGACTCCGGGGCTGATGCCTGCCTGCTCTTGGGCGGCGACGATCATCTGCCGGACGATGCGGGCTACCTGATGGGCGCCCCGGGGACCGAGTTCCCGCAGGTGGGGCGAGAGGCTGTTCCGGCGCGGCGGTGTATGCCGCGAGGGCGCGGAAACTCTCTGTCAGCAGGGACCGCACCGCCGGGGCGCCGGTTCGTTCGCTGATCTACCGGTACACGTATCCCAGTACGGTGTCCTCACCCCCCGGTCGCAGCTCGTCGACCAAAGCTCGGTCGATCACCGACGTCGGCCAGGTGATGACGCTTCCGCCCGGTACCCCGAAGATTTCCGCGTTGAGGATTTGGCTGAGGTTCTGCGGCGGCAGCAAGGCGGTCGGCAGGCACAGCGAGGCCGCCTGAAGGATCGTCGTGCTGGCTCTGGGAGCACTTGCTGCGCTCAATGAGCGACTACCGACAGCATCAGCGCAACAGGTGCTGCCCCTGTTGGTCGAGTGAATCCCCAGAAAGCCGAACGTCTCGGGCTCTTCGATGAGCAGATGGTGGCCTATCGAGGCGCCTGCATCAAGGCCAAACTTCCTGTAGCCGACCAGGCCTCACAAGCCCTGCTGAACGCATGGAAGCTTGGGACATAAAGGACGCTGAGGGACTGCGTGCGAGCGAGCCTCCATGTGCACCTGCCAACGCTTGTGCCCGCGGTACACGAACGGGCGCAGCAGGGGCACCGCGGGGCCACGGCGCTCCTGGCCGACTGGCAGGTGGACGACCCGTCTGTCGCCGAGACCGCGCGGGAACTGGCCGGCACCGTGCTGGCCGAACCGGTCGGCACTGTCCGCCCCTTCTATGCCATGGGAACCACAGCGCGGCGGTGCGCGGCATACCTCACAGCATGCTCCGACGGCCAAAGCAGCGTGAGCACAGGCGAGCCAATCAGACTCTTGCGCGAACGCGTCGCAGCGCACCTGCTGTTGTGGACCGAAGACCGCAAAAGCATCGCCGAGCGACGCTCCGAGGCCGTTCGCGCACTGTCCATCCTTGCTGCAGCCCTGCCAGCGCCCTGAGAGATCGCGCGTTCGAACAACTTATGAACCTGTATCAAGATCTCGGAAGGCATCCGGCCGACGCCGCCGAGCGACGCAGTCAGCACCCCCTGAGCCGCTACAGGATCAATACTGCAGGAGACTGGCGTCTGCCCACAGAGATCCTGCACGCGAGCGGCCACCTCGCCACGGGCGTCGAACAACGTATCCGCGTCGAGCAGCGCCTGCTCCCACACCTGACACATCCTGAAGACGAACGCGACCACGGCTGGCTGCAGGCACGAACCATGCTCGCAGTCGATCGCCTGACCCCCGAGCAATAGTCAAGAGTTGTGGATCACCTGGGAGCTTTTATGGAACGGAGCCGCGGGCTCCGGTTGTATGTCTGACGGCTACTGACGCTGCTCCCAGTCGGCCCGGGCGAGGTCGTACTCGACTTCGCCGTGCTCGGATCCTGCGATTGCCTCCGGCCAGTCCCCGGTGAAGTCCCGGAGGAATGACAGGCCCGCCTTCTCCATCACACGCCGGGATCGCGTGTTTACCGCCATCGTGTTCGCGGTGACCCGCTCCACTCCGAGGTCGGTGAACCCTTTGCTGATCAGGGCCCGAGATCCCTCCGTGGCATAGCCCTTGCCCCAGGCAGCCTTGTTCAGCCGGTAGCCGAGCTCCACCACGGAGGAGCTGCGATCGTCAAGGGGACGGAACTCGAACCAGCCCAGGAAGGTCCCGGTGGCCTTTTCCTCCGCGGCCCAGTAGCCACGGGTACCGAAGCGCGGATAGTCGTGGAGGAGCCGCGGCAGGGTCTGCGCATGGATCGCCTCTCGGCTTGTTGGCCGACCGCCGTTGATGAAGCGCATGACGTCGGGATCGTTGTCCAGTGCGAACAGGTCGTCCGCGTCGGCGTCGGTGAACGGACGCAGCACGAGCTGTTCGGTTTCCAGGAAAACATGCATGCCGCGATCTTCACTACCGGTGGCTGGGCCCGCCACCGGATATTTGCCGTGGGCGGGTGAGGGGGTCCGTTTCATGCAGCGTGAGCCTCGGGGCGTTCGACGAGGTGGCCGCGTTCGAAGCGGGCTCCGGCACGGACGAGGGCGACGAGGTGGGGTGCGTTCACGGCCCGCCATCGTTGCTGGGCGGACTCTACGAGTTTGAAGACCATGGCCAGGGCGGCGGCCGGCCCCGCGGGTGACCTTGGTCCGGAGGAGGCCCACCTGTCGCATCCTGCTATCCGCTCGGGCGGCTTCGCCACCCGGCTGAGTTTCTCGGGGAGTTTGTACAGATAGACGTGGCCCAAGAGGTCGGCGTCGCATCACGACGACCGCCCACATCCTCACTCCGCCAGCGATCCAGCGATCCAGCGATCCAGCGAGAAAGCTCTACGCCGTGTTGTAACTGAGGCGGAGAAGGCCGTGGGCACGTTCCAGGTCCCGCTCCGTGCGCAGTTGCAGCTCGGGTTTCCCCGGACCCCGAGCTTGGAGACCTAACCCCACCACACCACTCGCTCTATCGCCGCCCACACGGCCCTCCTCGGAGGCTCGCCTCCGCGCGCGGAGAGCACCGGCCGCCAGAGCGAGGCCACCAACAGTTCGGGGTGAAGTCGCATCCTGTGTCACCGAGCTGGATTCCTGGTCATCGGCGACCCTCTGTGATCACGTGCCAGAGTTCGGCCTCCGTCTCTTCTTCCGCACTCATTTCGTCCTCGATTAGCCCATACGGCGGACGGCCCTCGTTGCGGCTGTACCGCACCACCACGCTGTCTTCCACCGTGGCGCAATCCATCGAAGGGAGGAAACCCACCTATCATGTCGGCATCAGACACAGGCGCGTGGCGGGAGACGCGCGCGGGACTTCGTCAGGAGGACGGGTCGCGTTCGAGGGCGGGCCGTTCCATGTCCCCGTTGAATCGGTAGGCCGGCAGCGAGCTCGTCTTGATGAGACGGAATCCCTTGCCGCCGTTGTCCAGGGTCGTGGTGCCGGCCTTGCCGTCGGCGACCCAGTGCAGGACGATCGCGAACGCGCAGTCGCCTGTGACGTTCTTCGCGTTGACGAGGAAGTCCTCGGGGTCGCTGAGGCTGACCTTGAAGGGGAAGCGCACCGGCGGGATCGCCTTGCCGTTGTTGTCCTGGCCGGCGTCCGGGGTCACCTTCACCGGCCGGCGAGCGAAGTCCGCGGTGAACGACCGCTGGAGCTGCGCCGCACCGCAGCCGAATGCGGTGTTGATGACGACTCCGCGGGTCGGCGGGGGAACGCTGCGCAGGACCGTGACCTCCATGTCCGTGAGAAGCACCGACTCCTCGGTGCGGCCCTGCACCGTCATGTCCACCGGCGGACTGTACTGGTCACTGACCAGCTCCGTCTCCGTCGCGTCCTTCGTGTGGTTCTTCCACGCGGTGAAGTACCGCTCCGGCGGGCCGTCGTACCAGATCGTCGGGCACTCGCCGTCGGACCATGCGGCGCGCACGGCCAAGGGCGACCTGCCCGTCCAGACCGGCTCGTTCGGCGACGCACCGGCTGCTGACGACAGGGGTGCGGGTCGTCCGTTCCGGGATGTGGCGGACCCCGTTGACGAGATGCCCGTGCGGCTGCCGGTCGCCCCGGCCGGCGCCTGGTCATCCGCCAGGAGCCACACGCCGCCCGCGGCCAGCAAGGCGGCCACGGCGGCGGTGGACAATGCCCAGAGGACGAGCGGGCGCCGTCCGGTGACGGGACGCCCGGCCGGCGCCGCGTCGCCTGGAGCTTCCTCTCTCACCGTGCGCTCGGCTGCCGCGGCCTCGTCGCGCTGCCGGCGGGCCTCGTCCCACAGCCGCAGTGCTTCGGACGCGGCCTCCCTGCCGCCGAGCGCCCGAGCGACGGCCTCGGCGGTCTCGCGGCGCGGCAGCCCATGGTTGCCCCTGAAGAGGTTCGACAAGGTGCCCAGGGACAGTGAGGAAGACGCGTCAATCCCACGGATCTGCTTGATGATTTTCTCGTAGCTCGGTGATCCGTGCGACAACCGTAACTCGAACATGTACCGCGTGAGCTCCTGTGCCGCGTCACCCTGCGCCGTCGTGCTCTCGCTGTCGACCATGCCCGCACCCCTCCCGCACTCCCCCGCCTCTTTCCGGGCGACCGGTGCAGCGCAGCCTAGACCGGGCTGCCCGGAGCGGTGGCGGCATCACACCAATGGGCTTCACTTCCCTTCAACACCCTTCAAAGACCTTCAATGACCATCGGACCAGCGGCGAATCCCGGCCCCGGACCTTGAACTCAAGGCAACCCACCCGATCGGCCAGGCCCCGTTCGTGCCTCGGCCTCGTTGTGTCCGGAGCTGCCGTGACCCTCACTTTTCACTCGCCCCAGGGACTTCATGAACTCCTGTACGCCTGGGGGGTCCTGCAGCGTCAAGCCCGCCCGGAGCGGTGCGTCACGTATCTGGTCCGGCACACGGGCCTCGCCCTTTGCGACCTCGAACACCTGCGGCTGGTACGCAACCGCTGCGCACACCCGGAGGACGGCTGGCCCGCTCAGACCGAGATGGACCGCGCTCTGTCCACCGCCCACCGCGCCCGTCGTCGCCTGGGGCTGGACAAGTGATCGCGGTGGCGTGGACCGTGGCCACGGCCATTCACCCGACGGACTGGCGTCACGTGGGCGAACTTCTTCTTTGACGCAGCCCGGGCAGATGAGGCGTCCCGCCGGAATCTGGGGAGTACGGAGGGAGCCGCGCTTTCGGCGCTGGCGGACAAGCTCAGCGCCCTGGCCCCTGGCTACAGCACCGAGCCCTACCTGGACGAACTGGGTCAACTACCCTGCCCTCACACCATCTGCCTCACGCTGCCGCCTTCGGGCGGCCGGACGTAGTCGCGGCCGCCACCGAGGCTCTGACGCCTGGCTTGTTCACCGCGTTCCTAGCCGACGCCGAGAGGGGTTCGCCGGACGCGACGCCATAGAGGCATATGGGGCGGCCAGCGAGCCCCCGGCCGTAGCCGCTTCGCCTGGTGCACCACAGGGTACGGCCCCAACAACCGTTGATCCTCTTCCGCCTCAGCTACGCGGCAGCCTAGAGACCTGTTGCGGGAAGAAGGTCTCCAGCCCGCTCCAGGTCCCGCTCCGTACTCAGCTGCAGTTCCAGGTCGCCGGTGCCGTGATGACCGAGCCCCGTCACGTCTCGGATGAAGCCTGGCACGAGGTCGACGCCCTTCGGGTCGGCCTTGGGGTAGACGAGGAGCTTGGTCTGCTGCGGCGCGCAGACGCTGGCGAAGTTCCGCAGCCGTCGGTGGGCGCGGGTACTGCTTGCGCTGTACCCGGGTGACGCCGTCACCGAGGCCGACCAGGACCTCGTCGACCGCCTGGGCGAGCCCGGCCATCGCACCGCTCTGTTGCCGGACCGGCAGCGCCCCAGGCACGCGCCGGCGCACCCGCTGGGCCGGTGCCGAGTGCCCCGTGACGGAGGCTACGGTCTCCAGGGCGAAGTGATCGCTGCCGAATAGACGGTCTTGTAGGGCGGGAAGTCTTGCGGCAGGTACTCCCACGGGATGCCGGTGCGGTTGAGGTAGAGGATTGCGTTGACGATCTCTCGCAGGTCATGCACCCGGGCTGCCGTTCCGGGGCCGGTCCGTCTCGCCCGCCAGTCGTTGAAGACCGGTTCAATCAAGCCCAACGGGTGTCGGACACGTCACTTCGGTACGGACTACGAACACTCACGCCTCATCCAACGACCACCAACGACACCAGTCACAAAACCATCCCAGAACACCAACTACCTAGATCAGATGCTCTCTTAGACGAGTGTCACGCTGCTTCCCAAAGGCCGGCATTTAGGATGCGGCTTGCCATAAGCGTCTCGCAAGATGGCCTTCAGGGTCCGGAACATGTTCACCTGATTTCCGCGACCGACCCTGTCGGTCTCCAGCTCGCCCAGGAATCGCTCGACGACGATCGGCGTGACCGAGTTGAGCTTTCGCGATCCGAGGCGGGGAACGATGTGCACATTAATCGAGCTGTCGACGTGCTCGCCGGTGGAGTACTCCGTCATCTTGCCCTGTCGGGGTCGCCACTGCTTCGCGTATTCCTCGACCGTCTGCTGGCCCAGCTCGCGGCGAGCCTCGGCGACGGATGGCGCCGTGCTCTTCTTCTCTTTATAGATCTCCATAAGGCGCTCGATCGCGTCATCTTGCGTGTCGTACCCGGCCTCCTCGCGCTGCTTGCCGAGCGCGTCCCTGAAGCGAATCGTGTAGGGGTGCGGGCAGCGGGTGGGCTTGGCGCAGTCGCGTTCCTTGGAGAAGGAGCCCATGCCGCGGGCAAGCTGTCGGGCGACGTGTCGAACCTTCCGAGCGGGAGCGAGGGGCCATGCACAGTCGCTGCGCAGAGGGCGGAAGGTCAGCAAGCGGAGACACGACTGCGACGCATGCTGACCTTTTACTGACCTGAGGGACCGGCATTATGCCCCTGACCTGCGCAGACGTCCAACGAGTCGTATGTCCGGGCAGCGTTCCCCAGGTTTCACCGGACTCATGCTGACCACTCGCCGACTTCTCCGACGCGCCGCCAGGATTGCAGGAGAGCTTCACCGGCCCTCCTGGGTCCGACCGCGACGACTGCACAAGCCTACGCAGCGCCCGAAGGGTGTCCGTGGTCACCGTCACACCGCTGCGGGCGCAAGGTGGTTCTCAGACGAGCTGCCACGTCCGGCCGAGCTGCGCGTCGGTAGGGCGGCCGGGCAGGCCGGCGAGGGCGTGGGCGAGCGTTTCGTACACGGTGAGGGCACCGCTGAGCGGCGCCTGGCTCTTTGCCAGGGACTTCTGCAGGCGGTACAGGTGCGTAAACGCCTGCTTGACGTTCCGTTGCCGGAGCGCTGACTTGATCTGGGCGGCAGCCTGGAGGGTTCCGTTGTCGGCATCACCGGGCGTCTCCTGCGGCGACGCCAGGAGTTCGGTATGGGTGCGCAGGAATCGCTGTGCCGTTTCGGTCTGTTGTGGTTTGAGCGACAGTGTCTCTTGGGGGTCGGCACCGACCAGGACGGCGAGTTCGAGGACATCCGGCGTGAGACCGTCCCCCTTACCCGCGACCGGGCCCACCAGGACGACATCGGGGGCCTGTTGTGGCAGTGGGCCCAGGTGCGGTTCGGCGAGCAGCAGGCGCAGGGCGAGCAGCTCGGACTCGACTGTCGAGGAAGGGGCGACGACGCATAGTTCCGCCTGGCGCGCCGTCGGGTCGACGACGGCCAGGACCGCGGAGGGGCTGACCCGTACGGGGATGCCATGGCCTGCGTGCGACACGGTGCGCCGCTCGCGGTCCCACTGGACCGTGTGGGGGCCCTCGGGGACGAAGGCGGCCACGGCGAACGATCCTGCACCGACGTCCGTGTGCTTGTCGGCCAGACCTAGGGCCATGGCCGTCCGCAGGTACTCCGCCTGGGCCTCGGCCGCGTCCAGCCCGTCGGTGGCGCCGGTCCTGATGGCGCGCCCGCCTCCGGTGACGGGAGGCGACGGCCAGTGCTCCGGTCCCTCCTCCCCGTCGGCCGGGGCCAGCGCGAAGCGGACGGGCAGGCCGACCTCGCGGGCGAAGACCAGGTCGGTTGCGTCGTGCCCGGGGTTGACCAGGACGGCCCCGGTGCCGAACTCCGGGGCAACCCAGCTCGCGGTCCACACCGGCAGCAGGTCGCCGGTCAGCGGATGGCGGCAATAGCGGCCTGTGAAGGCGGACGTGCGCCCGACCGGGAGCCCGGCGCTCAGTGGGTGCCCTCGATGTACGGCCACGGCGCAGCCTGCCGGGGTCGGCGACCAGTCGGTGGTGAAGATCGTCAGCGCGTCCCCGGCCGTCTCGGGGTCTTCGAGGGGAAACGTGAACAGCGCGCCGGGCGTGCGGCGCAGGGCCCTGCGGTGGCGGGATCTCGTCGACTGCGGCCACGCTCCGTCCTGCTCGGAGCCGACGCGCTCACGAGCCGCCGGAGTGGGCAAATAGCGCAGCTCGTCCCCGTCCAACGGCTCGTCAGGGCCGGTCAGTCCAGCCGCGGTGACGATGCGGGCGAGAGCGGCCACCGGATCGGCCGGACCGGTGGTGGCGGGCGTGTGGCCGTCCAGTGCGGCTATCCGGTCGAGGAGTCCGGCCAGGCCCCGGCAGCGCAACGCCGTCAGTGGTGCCCGGGGGTCGGGCAGGGGCAGTACAAGGCGGTTCACGATGCTCTCCGCAGGGGGTCAGGCGCGGTGCGCGGCGATGTGGTCGACCGCGTCGCCGACCGTGGTGAAGGTCTTCACCCGGTCGTCCGCGATCATGACGGCGAAGCGCTCCTCGGCGGCGACGGCGATCTCGAGCATCGACAGGGAGTCGGTGCCCAAGTCGTCGGCGAAGGAGCTTTCTTCGCGGATGTCGCCGACGGGGACGTCGGTGATCTCGCTGATGATCTCGGCGAGCGCGGCGGTGACGTCGGCTCGGGCGATGGTGGGCATGGCGGTGCTTCCTTCGACAGTGGGGAGATGGGCGGGGGGTTGTCACAGGGTGCGGACGAGGCCGCCGTCACAGCGCAGGGCGACTCCGGTCACGTACGACGCCGGGGCGCTGCACAGGAACGCGGCGGCAGCGGCGAACTCGGCGGGGTGGCCGTAGCGGCCGGCGGGGATCGCGGCGACCGATTCGCGTTCCACGTCCGCCACGGTGCGGTGCGTGCGCTCGGCGTTGGCGGCGTCGACGGCCGCGGTGCGGTCGGTTCTGATCCGCCCCGGCAGCAGGAGGTTGACCGTCACGCCGTCCGCGGCGACCTCGGCGGCCAGGGTCTTGAGGTACCCGGCGAGCCCTGCCCGGCCCAGATTGGACAGGGCGAGGTTGGCCAGCGGAGCGGCGACCCCGCTGGAACCCACGGCGAGGATGCGGCCCCAGCCGCGCGCCCGCATGGCCGGAAGGGCCAACGAGATCAGCCGGATGTGCGGCAGCACGGTCGCCTCGATCGCCGCCCCGACGTCCTCGACGGTGACGTCGGCCGCCTGGCCCGGCCGTGGTCCCGGGCCGTTCAGTACGAGGACGTCGGGCGGGCCGAAGGCGTCGACGGTGGCCCGGAAGAGTTCTTCCGGGCCGTGCGGGGCCAGCAGGTCGGTTTCGACGCCGATGGCCTGCGGGAGGCGTGCGGCGATCTCTTGCGCCCTCGCGCCGCGTCGGCCGGTGACGACGGTCTTGGCGCCCTCCGCGGCGAGGGCCGAGGCGATCGCCCCGCCGATGCCCTGTGTGGACGAGCAGACGAGGGCGGTACGGCCCCTGAGTCCGAGATCCATCAGGACACCTCGTCGACCTGCGCGCCCGGCGACAGCCGCGGCTGCGCCGTCCGCTCGACCAGGGTGTTGCCCAGGACGGCCAGCAAGGCCCCGGCGAGCATGACCACCGTGCCGCTCAGCTGCACTCCGGTGAACGACTCATCCAGGAAGACCGTCGAGAAGAACGTGCCGAACACCGGCACCGTGAACATCATGACCGTGGCCGCGGATGGGCTGACGTCGCGCAGCCCGCGGTAGTAGAAGAGGTAGGCGATCGCGGTGGGTCCCACCGCGAGGAAGACGACGTTCGCCCAGGCCGGGCCGGGCACCGAGGACCAGGCCACGTCGTCCGCCGTCGGCGCCGCGAGCACCACAAGTCCCAGCCCGCCGACGGCGGTCCCCCAGGCCGTCGTCCGAAGCGGGGGCAGGCCCGCGAGCAGCGACTTCGACAGGATGCTGTACGCCGCCCAGCAGGCCGCCCCGGCGACGAAGACGAGGTCGCCCAGGAGCCGCTTACCAGAGGTGTCCCCGCCGGCCCCGAGCAGGAAGACCACCGCGCCGGCCAGGCCGATGAGCAGGCCCGCGACACGCGCCCACGACGCCTTCTCACGACGCAGCGCCAGCAGCGTGGCGGTGGTCAGGATGGGGCTCAGCACGGGCACGATGATGCTGCCGTCGAGTGCGGGAGCCAGGGAAAGCCCCCAGAAGAAGAAGAAGTTGTAGGCCGACACGCCGAGCAGGCCGACCAGCCCCGCGCGGACGGCGGCGGAGCGCCCGATGGGGGCGCTCCGGCCGCGCAGCACGGCGGCCAACACGATCAGCAGCACCCCTCCGCCGCCGAACCGGAGCGCTGCGGCCATCTGGTGCGGCATCGCGCCGACGACCTCTTTGGAGCTGGCGAACGCGCTGCCGAACATGACCATCGTCACGAGCAGATTCAGATAGGGAGCCGCGGCGGGGGCCGCCGCAGCCGGACGCGTCACATCGGATGTCATCGCTTCCCCCAGCGTCTAGCGGCCGGCGACCCGGTCCAGGATCTTGTCCCCGTCGGTACCGCGCCGCACGCTTATGATCTTCTTGTGCGGGTCGCTGTCCATGACCAGAGGCAGAACACCCGGCTGCGTACCCTTGTCGGCGAACGGCGACCACAGCGGGCCGTCGTGGAGCGCGCGGAGGTCGGTCAGGCTCAGCCCGCTCAGTCGCTCCAGGCGCGCGGCGAGCCCCTCGTGGGACTCCTTGCCCGCCAGCAACGCGCGGATGCGGTCCTCCTCGGGCAGCAGCTCGGGAAACTCCCCGGCCAGGTAGTCGTGCAGGTTCGCCGCGCGGCCGGCGAAGGGCGAATAGACCATGCAGACCAGCTGCTCGGTGTCGACCCCGAAGGCGTCCTCGGCGTAACGGGTGGCGGCCTCGCGCATCCGCTCGACGCCGGCCTCGGTGCGGTAGCGTCCCGCGATCTCCTCGACGAGATGCTCGGGGAAGTGCTTCTTGCGCATCAGTTCCAGGGCGAAGTCCACGTACTGGGCGATGCCTTCGCCGTAGCTGCGCCCGTAGGCGCGCTCGGTGCGCAGGCCCCGCAGGTGCGCCATGAGTGCCGGGTTGGCGCAGTCGGACTCGGTGAAGTTGAACGCGATCTCGTCGAAGACGAAGCCGAGGAAGTCCGTCAGCAGGCGCCAGTGCGCGCCCGAGGCGTAGCTGGTGTAGTCGTAGATGGAGAAGAACTCCAGCGTCGCGGGGACGTCGGAGGTCACGCCCCGCTCCGCGATCCGCTCGGCGTTGCCGCCGTGGATCTCCTGGAAGTACGCCTGCGCCAGTCCGTCGAGGGTCTCCAGCGTCCCCTGGAACCGCTTCTTGCTGTCGGCGGGCTTCTGCCCCGCGCCGCGGGCCAACTGACGTATCCACAGGGCGTAGTCGCGCTGCTCCTGCGGTGAGTCACCGGTGATGATCAGGTCCACGCCCGCGCCGTGGCGGGCGGCCACACCGAACGAGCTGGCGACGTTCAGGTTGCAGGCGTTGCAGAAGGTGGCCCGGCCGTCGCCGTAGCTGCGGTGGCCGGACATCAGCATGTCGGTCCGGTTGAAGGCCACCAGGCGGTGCGGCATGCTCCGGTCCCGGTCGAAGGGGACCACGCGGTCACGCTCGATCAGCAGCAGCTCCACGTCCGGGTCCTCGTACAGGCCCAGCGCCTGGTAGGTGCGGTCGATGTTGAGCATCACCTGATACGGCATGCCGCCGTGCCGCATGGTGACCACCCGCAGGGTGAAGGTGGCCCCGTGGCGCTCGGCGAGGGCCAGGTGGACCGCACGCACGAACGCCACCGCGTACGCGCTGTCCTTTCCGCCGCCGTAGGCGACCATGACGGTGTTCCGCGTGAGGTCGTCCTTGTGCGGAAGGGCTTCGTGCAGTTCGGTGACGCACTCCTCGATGGCCGGAACGTCCTTCTCCGGCAGTGCGCCCCTGAGGTTCGCCAGCACTGCTGCGCGCATCTGTCCTCCTGGGGGTTCTCGTTGCGGAATCCCCTTGCGGGGCGGTGAATTCGACACCTGGACCGTAGAGCGTGAAGAGGGGGGTTGAGTGGCTCCGGACCCCGCAATGCAACGAAAGGTGTAGGCCGCGCGGCACCTCCCCTCATCCTTGGGCGCATGCCGCCCCGGGGCGGCGCCACCTGATGCAAGGTCGGAACAGATCCGCGGTGACCCAGCGGACCCATTCCCAGCCTTCAGGAGGACGAAGATGCAGGAACACCGCGCCCCGCAGTTCCCGGTACCAAGGGTCGAGATCCTCGATGCGACGCTGCGGGACGGTTCCTACGCAGTGGACTTCCAGCTCGATGAGACATTCGTACGGAAGTTGCTCCGTCAGCTCGAGGCCACACCCATCACCAAGGTGGAAGTCGGACACGGTCTCGGATTCGAGGCGGAGCGGTCCGGGATCAGGGCGAGCAACATCGATCTCCCGCGATGGTGCGAGATCGTCGGAGAGGAGCTGCCCACCACGCCCTGGGGGATGTTCGCCCAGCCCGGTTTCAGCCGGCTCGAGACGCTCACCGACCTGTGCAAGGAAGGCATGTCGTTCGTACGGATCGGTGTGGAGCCCGACAAGGTCCGCAACCACCTCGACTACATCGAGCGAGCCACCGAGATATGCGGCGAGGTCTATCTCAACCTGATGAAGACCAGCAGCACCCCCGCACACGATCTGCCCGAACTCCTGCGCGGCATACCCGATGTGGCCGGTGTCTACGTGGTCGACTCCTGCGGCTCGATGATGCCTGCCGACGTGCGCCGGTACGTGAATGTCGCCAAGGAGATCTGCCCCGTCGTCGGATTCCACGGGCACGACAACCTGGGGATGGCGAACGCGAACAGCATCGCCGCCTACGAAGCGGGCGCGGCCATCGCCGACGGCACGCTCGACGGTATCGGGCGTGGCGCGGGGAACGCGGAGACCGAGTCGCTCGCCGGAATCATGCGCCTCCTCGGCGAGGACCGTTTCGACTACAAGGAACTGGCCCAGCTCGCGCACTTCTGCCGCACCAGTCTCGAACTCCTTCCTGAGGACCGCAATATGCAGGTCCTCGGCGGCGTCATCGGAATCCACTCCGGATTCTTCCCGTTCATCGACCAGCTTTGTGAAGAAAAGTCCGTCGAACCGGCCCCGCTGATGGAGACCGCCGCCGGCCTGGCGCGGTACAGCGCCGAGAAGAGCGATCTGCGGGCCGCCGCGCAGCAGCTGTGCCGCCAGACGGTCGCGGCCTGAAGCGTCACCGACACCATTCGAGAGGAACGCCATGCGATTGGCACGCATCAACACCGAGGACGGCCCACGGACGGTAGTGGCCCACGGTGACCGCTGGATGGAGCTCTCCGCCCTTGAGGCCGCCGCGGGCCGACAGCTGCCGGCACGCCTCGGCGACCTGCTGGGCACCGTGCAGCGGCGGGAACTCGCCGAGCTCATCGAGCGGGCGACGGAGGCCCGGCCGGTCGAGGTCCGCCTGGAGGACGCCGCCACCATTTCCGACACCGGCGACATCTGGGGCGCGGGCCTGAACTACCTGGGCCACTCCCAGGACCTCAGCGCCCAGCAGCCCGTCTCCGGCCCCGGTTCGTACCTGCGGCCGCGGGGCTGCCTCATGGACAACGGCGGAGAGATCGGACTTCCCACCCACAGCAGCCGGGTGACCGCCGAGGCGGAACTCGGGCTCGTCATCGGCACGGAGTGCAAGAACGTGTCCCGCGAGCGGTGGCGGTCGGTGATCGCGGGCGTCACGGCCGTGCTGGACCTGACCGCGGAGGACGTCATCCGCGAGAACCCGCGGTACATCCCGTGGGCGAAGGGCTTCGACACGTTCTGCAGCGTGGGCCCCCAGCTGGTCACGCTCGACGAGTTCGACGACGAGGCGCTGCGGTCGACGCGGGTCTCCACGGTACGCAATGGGCAGATCGTCGCGTCCGCGCCCGTGGCGGAGATGAAGTACGACCTCGCCTACCTGGTCGAGTACTTCACCGCCGGACGCACCCTCACGCCCGGCACCGTCATCTGCACCGGCACCCCGGGGGCGGCCGTGATCGAACCGGGTGACTCGATCAGCGCCGTCGTCGAAGGCGTCGGCACCCTCTCCCACTCGGTGAAGGGCTGAGACCGTGACCGTACAGCACCTCTCCATCAAGGACGCCCTCTTCCAGGCCGTCGAGCACCACCCGGACCGGCCGGCCGTCCAGACAGAGGACGGCACCGTCACCTACCGCGAATTCGGCCGCCGGGTGAGTGAGTTCGCCGAGGAGCTGGCAACGCTGGCGGCACCGGGCGAGTTCATCGGCATCGAGGCCGTGCGTACCCTGGCCTCCGTCATCGCCCTGGCCGCCGCACTGCGCGCAGAGCGCCCGTTCGTCTTCCTCGACCCGCGCGACAGCCCTTCCTCCAACCACGCCAAGGTCTCCTCGCTTGCCGTCGAGTGGATCGCCGAGACCTCCGCGGCGGCGGACTCCCCCGTGCTGGTGCCCACTCCCGTGGGGTGGCGCACCGACGCCGAGGACCGCGCCGAGCCGGTCGGCACGCCGATCGCGCCGACCGAGGACCGGGTCGGCTACGCCATCCACACCTCGGGGTCGACCGGTGAGCCCAAGTGCGTGCTGGTCAGCGCCGACCCGTTGGCCAAGGTGATCGCGGACCACGTCCGCGCCCTGGAACTGGGGCCGGAGTCCCGCACGCTCCAGTTCGCCCGGCTGACTTTCGACGGCTGCCTCACCGAGATCCTGTGGACGCTGACCTCCGGCGCATGCCTGGTGGTGCTGGGCGAGGAACAGCTCAGCCCTGGCACGGTCCTCCGGTCGACGCTGGAGAAGTACCGCATCACCCACCTGAAGACCACCCCGTACGCGCTGACCGCGACGGATCCGACGGCGGCGATGAGCCTGCGGCACGTGCTCAACGGCGGCGGGGCCTGCCGCCCCGCGGTGGTGCGCAAGTGGTCCGAGCGGGCGCACTTCCACAACGCCTACGGGACCACGGAGAGCACCGTCTGCAACCTCCTGAGCGCGCCCCTGGACCCCGACGACTGCACCGGCGGCGTACCCCTGGGCACGGTGGTGGGGGACTGCGGCGTGGAGATCGTCCCGCTGCCCGGCGCGCAGGACGAGCCCGCGACCGGCTTCGGCCCCGCCCGGGGTGAGTTGGTCATCACCGGCCCGAGTGTGGCCATCGGTTACCTCACCACCCGTGGCCTGCGCCGTTTCGCCGACGACGGGGTGCCGGCACAGCGCGTCTATCGCACGGGCGACATCGTCGAGGTCCGCGACGGCCAGTACTACTTCGTCGAACGGCTGGACCGTCAGCTGAAGGTCCGCGGTTACCGGATCGACCCCGGAGAGATCGAAAGCGCGGCCTGCCGGCTGGACACCGTCGTGGAGGCGGCGGTCGACGCCGAGGCGTACGACGGTGACGACAGCTCGGTGGCTGACGCCCTGGTGTGCCACTACCAAGGCGAGGCGACCCCTCGCGCACTGCGTGCGCACCTGGAGGCGGTGCTCGACCCGTACAAGGTCCCCTCGGTGCTGCACCAGGTCGACGCCCTGCCCTACAGCCGCAACGGCAAGGTCGACCGGGACGCCCTGCGCGCGGACCGCAGGCGGGCGAGCGCGGCGGCGCGCGACGCCCGGCCGCGGGAACAGGTCCTCGCCCTGGTGCGGCGCCTGACCGGCGTGGCCGACGCGGGCGCGGAGGACAACTTCTTCGACCTGGGCGGTGACTCGGCCTCCACGGTCATTCTCGTCAACAAGCTGAAGGAGCTCGGCTGGATGGACGCGGGCGTCCGTGACGTCCTCAGGGCCGAGAACCTGAAGGTGCTGATGGACCGCGTGCAGGAAAGGGAGGGCTGAAGGACATGTGTGGTGTGTGCGGGACCTACTCCCCGTCCGGCGTCATCGACCGCGGCCTCACCGCGGCCATGCACGCCCAACTGGTGCACCGCGGACCGGACGAGACGTACTCGCTGAACACGGAGTCGATCTGCGCGAAGCTCGGCCGCCTCGGCTTCACCGGCCTCACCGACGGCTGGCAGCCCGCGGAGGACCGCAGCGGCCGCTACGTCGCCATGACCAACGGCGAGATCTACAACGCCGGTGCGCTGCGGGCCCGGCTGGGGCTCGGCGCGCGGGGCAACGGCGTCGACGTCTGCGTCGTCCCCGAGCTCTTCGCACGGTACGGAGTCGAGGGGCTGCGCCTGATCGACGGGCAGTTCGCCACCGTCGTCCTGGACCGCGCCGAGAACGCCCTCCATCTCGCCCGCGACCGTTTCGGCATCTGCCCGATGTACTACACCGAGGTCGACTCCCAGGTGCACTTCTCCTCGGAGCTCAAGCCCCTGGTGCGGTGTGTCGACCGGGCCCGAAAGGTGGATCTGGGCGCGGTCGACCAGTACCTCTCCCTGGGCAACATCGTCGCCCCGCGCACCCTGGTCGAAGGAGTACGGGCGGTGCCCCCGGGGTGCGCTGTCCGGTTCGACGGCGACGGGAGCCGGACGGTGCGCTACTGGCGCTACGGCGAGTTCACGCAGGCGTCCGAGCCCGTCACCGACGCGGCGTTGCGGGAGGCGCTGCGCGCGTCCGTCCGGGACCGCCTCGAGGCGGATGTGGAGATCGGCGCCTACTTGAGCGGCGGCTTCGACTCAACCGCGATCGTGACGGAGGCGGCGGCCCTCTCGGCGCAGCCGGTGCGCACGTTCTCGGTGGTCTTCGACGACCCGGGCCTCGACGAGGGCCGGTTCCAGCGCGAGGTGGCCCAGGCCGTCGGCAGCAAGCACGAGCAGATCGTGTGCCGCCCCGAGGACATCACCGCCCGGTTCGAGGAGATGGTCCGGCACTGCTGCTACCCCCAGCGCGAAACCTACAACGTCGCCGCGATGATGCTCG
Organism: Streptomyces sp. YS-3; assembly: GCF_045257485.1. NCBI lineage: Bacteria > Bacillati > Actinomycetota > Actinomycetes > Kitasatosporales > Streptomycetaceae > Streptomyces > Streptomyces sp. YS-3. The sequence goes on from NZ_JBJHPC010000006.1 coordinate 27,836, forward strand.
CGGGCGGCGTACGGGATGCGGGAATCAAGGGCGTGGTGTCCGGCGAGGGCGCGGACGAGTTGTTCTTCGGCTACGACTCCTACGCGTTCGACGGCCTGGCCCGTTCCCGCCGTACCTCCCGCGCCGAGAACGAACAGGCATGGGGGCGGCCGGACTTCGGGTGGGAGGTCGACTGGGACAAGGTCGCCCGCCGACGGGAAGGCTTCCTGGCGCCCTCGGCGCGCGAGGCCCTGGTGGGCGATGAGTTCTGGCGCTCGCGGCTCATCCCGTTCGCCGACGACGAGGTGCGGCAGCTCTCGCGGATGCAGCTGCGCTCCATCGCCGATGTGTACGTCCAGATGTCCGGCCACCTGCTCGGCGACCACGGGGACGCGATGGTCATGCGCCACTCCGTGGAGGGCCGCTACCCGTTCCTGGCCAACTCCGTCGTCGACCTCGCCCTGAGGGTCGAGGACGCCCGGAAGATGGCCGATTTCGAGGGCAAGGCGTGCCTCAAATCGGCCTACCAGGGCAGAGTGCCGCAGTCCGTCCTGCAACGCGGAAAGCACGGCTTCACCGCCTACGACCTGCAGTCCAGCGCGGACGCCCGCACCTGGAACGACTGGCGGGCTCTGGTCGAGGCCACCGGCCTGTTCGCCGCCGGCTGCCTGGACCGGCCGGCCGAGACCGACAAGTGGGACTTCCGGATCAGCGCGATCAGCATCGCGTTGATCATGGACGAGCTGGGTCTGACCCTGTGACCACGAGGGGACTTCCACCGGTGACCACGGAACATCCCGGCATCCTCGTCCTACCCGGGGCGGGATCCTTTGGCGGGGAGCTCAAACCGCTGCTGGACGAGCTGGGGGCCTGCGCCCGGCTCGCCCGCTATCCCGGCCGGTTCGGCCGTGACTTCGGCAGGGTGACGACGTTTCCCGAGGTGGTCGACGCATGCGCCGACCAGGTGGGGAGCCGGACCGCAGGACGGACAGTCCTGGTCGGCCACAGCTTCGGCGCGTACGTCGCCCATGCCACGGCGGCGGAGCTGGAGCGGCGCGGGACCCTCGTCCACGCGCTGGTGGTCGTCGGTGCCGACGCGCCGCGACTGCTCGCCGTCTCGCCGGACCTGGGCTCGGACCGGTCGGCCGCCGCGGCCTATCTGGAACGCATCGATCCCGGCCTGCTGCCGGACCCGTCCGACGAATGGCGCGATGTCGTCCTGGACACCGCCATGCAGGACCTGCGGCTGCTCGCGCACTACAGCGCCGCCCCGCAGCCGTATCCGCGATGCCCGGTCTTCGCCGCCCGGGGAGAGACCGACCCGCTCACCTCCGACGCGGGCCTGAGGGAATGGTCCGGCGCCACCGCCGGACCCTGCGTCCGGCGCGCCTTCCCCGGCGGCCACTCCGGGCTGCTGACCACCCCCGCGTTCGCCGATTGGCTCCGCGCCGTCGCCGCCCGAGCGTGAGACCAGGTCCCGCTCGAAGAGATTCCCGGAGAGAAAAGAGAGAGGAGCCACGTTCCGTGAACAGGCGCGATGAGCGTCTCCCGGGCACAGGTGGACGACTGGTGGTCGTCGGTGGCGGAGCCTCCGCCACCGCGGTGCTCCACCAGCTCGCACGGCACCCCGACGTCCGGCCCGACGCGGTGACAGTGGTCGACCCACGGCCGGCCGGGTTCGGCCTGGCTTTCGGCACCACCGACCCGCGCCTGCGCTGCAACACCTCCGTCGATGTGACCTCGCTGCACCGGGCCGGTCAGTCCGACCTCCTGCGCTATCTGTCCGGGCGGGGGTGGCCGGTGAGCCGCGCCGACTTCGTCCCGCGGGCGCTGGTGGGCCAGTACTGCCGTGAGCGTTTTGCCCAGATGCGAAGTACGCTGGCGGCCCGCGGATGCGCGCTGCGCCAGGTGACGGCCCGGGTCGAGGCGGTGCGGTCCGCCGTACGGCCTGGGCAGGGCTACCTCGTCACCCTCGACGACGGGAGCACCCTGGACGCCACGGACGTGGTGGTGGCTGTCGGTGGTGACCAGCCACGCGTTCCGGAACAGCTGCGCGACCACGCGGACCACCCCGACCTCCTGCCCGGTCCCTATCCCTCCGCCCGCCTGCGTGCACTGCCCGAGGACGCCAGGCCGTTGGTCCTGGGCACCAAACTGTCCGCGATCGACGCCGCGCTCGTGCTGTGCACGGCACGGCGGCAGATCACTCTCTGCTCCCCCTCGGGCGAGCTCCCCGCCGTCCGCGAGCACCTGTGCCGCCCGGCCCGCCCCACCGGTCTGCTCGCCGGGCTGCGTACGTTGGACCACCGGTCTCCGGATTTCGACCGCGCGCTCACCAAACTCCTGGTCCGGGCCGTGCGCCAGGCGTCCCCGGGCCCCTCGCCAGCCCTGGGAAAGCAGTTCGGCACCGAGCCCGAAGCCCTCCAGCGGCTCGGCACCGAACTGCGGCAGACCGAGGCGGGTGCCAACGCCTGGCAGTCCGTCATCGCCGAACTCATCGAAGCCCTGAACGACTGGACGCAGGGGTGGCCGCACCGCGACCGGGACCGCCTGCTCGCCCGTTTCCGCCCCCTGATTGCCCGCCATATCTCGGCCATCCCCGTCTCCAGCGCCCGAAGCCTGGCGCAGCACGGGCTCGCCGGGCGCCTCACGGTACGGCGGGGGACCCCCGTGCTCGCCCCCGCGCCCGGCGGCGGCTGGCACGCCCGGTGGCATCCCGAGGGGCGGGCCGAGCACTACACCCAGGTGGTCGCGGCGTCCGGCTACCGGCCCCCCGCCGTGTGCACCCACGGGCCCGACCTCCTCGCCTTCGGTACGGCCGCCTGCTCCGCCGACTGTGCTCCGCCGCCGACCGACGCCCACCTGAGGCTCACGCCGCCCGGCGACGGTGGACCGGAGCGGATCTGGATGGTGGGAGCCGCGGGCGGGGCCCGCACCGCCATCGTCAACTACCTATGGACCGCGGCGGCTCAGGCGGAGGTAGTGGCGCGGACACTGGCCGCCGCCTGACCCCTTCAGGCATGCACAGCACCACCCGACCCCCTGCTACGAGAGGCATCCTCGTGTACGTACTCGTCGACCCCGTCTCCACCGGCCGCGAGCTCGCCGCCGCCTTCCGCGAGGAGGGCGCCCGCGTCCTTCACCTCTACGAGGCCGCCCTGCACGCCGAACACGCCCTGGACACCGGCCCCCACACTCACCTGCTGACGCAGAACGGCCCCGGCGCGGTACAGGAGGCGGCCGAGCTGCTGCGCGCCCATCCGGTCGCCGCGGTGATCGCCGCGAGCGAGCGGGGCGTACGGTTCGCCAACGCGCTCGCCCATGTGCTGGAACTCCCGCACCACGAGCACCGATTGGCCGCCGCCCGCCGCGACAAGGAGCTCATGGTGCGCGCCCTGGAGGACGCCGGCGTTCCGGCCGCCCGCACCCGGACCATCGCCTCTGTCGCCGAACTCGACAAGGTGCTCGACGCGTGGGGCACCGCTCCCGGCACACCGCTGGTGATCAAGCCGCGGGACAGTGCGGGCAGCGACGGCTGCACCGTGGTCACCGGCCGCGCCCAGGCACACGCCGCCGTCGAGACCACGCTGCTGCGGTCCAACCTCATGGGAGAGACCAACACCGACCTGCTGGTTCAGGAGTACTTGGCGGGCACCCAGTACATCGTCAACACCGTCAGCATGGCCGGCCGCCACCTGGTCACGGAGGTCTACCGGGAACGCATCGACACCCGCGACGGGGCCCCCGTGCTGCGCCACATCATCTCCCGTCCGGAGCTCGACGAGCGGGAGCGCACACTCACCGACTACGTCCTGCGCTGTCTGGACGCCCTGGGCATCAAGGAAGGCGCCGCCCACACCGAGGTGATGCTCACCGCCGCCGGACCGCGACTGGTCGAGGTCAACTCCCGCGTCATGGGGCCCTCCCTGACCCCCGACCCGTACCACGCCGCCTTCGGCTACAGCCACCAGCACCTGGTCGCCGAACGTTTCCTGAGGCCCAAGGAGTTCGCCCGCCGCTTCGACCTCCCCTACGGCGGGGGCCGCACCCTCGCCAAGATCTTCCTGCGCGGCTTCCGCGACGGGGTGCTCGCCTCCGTGGAGGGTGCGCGCACTCTGCGGCGCCTGCCCGGCTTCCACTCCATCGACCGGCTGCCCGCCACCGGCGCCGCAATCCCCGACCCGACCCTGACGACCGGGGCCGCGGGCATCGCCTACCTGGTCCACGAGGACGAGGACCTGCTGCGCAGCTCGCTGGAGTTCGTCCACCACCTGGAGGACGACGACGCCTTCTACCGGATGGCCGACGCCCCTGCCCTCCCGCACCATGCCCCCGGACCCGAAGGGGCGGTTGCCCGACCGTGCGCGCACACTCCCTCATAGCGTTCTCGGTACTGATGCAGGCCGCCGCCGAGGCATTCCTCTCCGGCCGCATCAGCAGCGGTGACAGCCTTCGCTTCTCCCTGCTTGCCTTCCTCGGCTGCACCCTGCTGTTCTTGACGGCCGGCCGCACAAGCCGCACGAGGGGCCGCGGGTCTGCTGAAATCTCGTCAGGTGTGTGGCGGTCGTTCGCTGTGCTCAACGTGGCCAGCGCGGTGACTTTCCTCGGCCTGTATGTGGCGCTGGTGTGGGTACCGGCGGCATTCGCAGCCAGTCTGATGGCGGGCATCGGCCCCCTGGCCGCGAGCACCCTGGCCCGCCTGTCGGGAGAGACCCGGCCGGCCGCCTCCTGGGTCCGCTCGGTGGGCCTGTTCGTCGCCTCCGTGCTCACCGCGGCAGCCGTGCAGCCCTCTCTGCTGGACACCTCGTCCTGGCAGTCCGGCCCGGCCACGAGCGCCGTCGGCGCCTGCCTCGCGCTGCTCGCGGGGATCGGCGCCACGGTCCTCGCCCGGCTCTCCCGTCGGCTCGGGAAACGGGGAATCGCGCCGTCCGTCGTGATGGCCCACCGCTTCCACCTGACCTATGTGCTCGCCGCCCTGGCCCTGACCAGCGACCAACTCACCGAGCCGCCGCGGCTGGAGTGGGGGGTCACCGCCCTGGTCGCCTTCGGTGGCGTGGTCATCCCGCTCTACGCCCTCCAGATCGGCGCCCAGCGCACCGCGGCCCCGGTCACCATGGCCCTGCTCGCGACCCAACCGGGCCTCGCCTACCTCGTGCAGGGCGCCCTCGGCCATCCCCTGACCGTGCCGGGCACGGTCGCCGTCGCCCTGTTGCTCCTCGTGGCGACCGCCGTGGTCCGCGTCGAACACCGCCTCCCCCGCACCCGAGTGGTCACGGCCCCCGAGCTGCCCAAGGAGGGCGACGGCGCGGCCTCAACCAGGGGTTTATGACAGCGCCTTGCGGTTGTGTCACTGATCCAACGTTGGTTGTAGAAGGCCCCGAAGCGCCGGGGGGCCTTCTACGCTCCCGCCCATGGTTGCTTTCACCCAAATGCCTGACGTTCCCCGCTCGGTCAAACCGTCGAGCACCTACCACACCGTGCGTACGGCCCGCCTGTGCTGGACGGAAGCACGTCCGGCCGTCCAGCTCGCCTTCCTCCTACGGTTCGTGACGGGAGCGGTCTTCGCGGCCCGGGACGACATCGACCTCCTGCGGCTGCTGGCCGGAGCGTCCGCCTGGTCCTGCGCGAGCTTCTTCGCGTACCTGTTCAACGGCGTGATGGATGTGGAGGAGGACCGCCGCAACGGGTCCGACCGCCCCATCGCCCGCGGCGACCTCTCCCTGCGCCGGGCCGCCGCGATCGTGCTCGCGGCGGCGGTGTTCGCCCTGGGGCTGTCCGCCGCGGTCCCCGGACTGGTTGGCTGGGTCTTCGTCTTCCTGGCACTGGGCTGGGCGTACTCCGCACCGCCCCTGGCGGCGAAGCGGGCGAGCCTGCCGTGCGCGCTCGTGGTGTTCGGCCTCGGCTGGACGTCCTATGCGGGTGGCGCGGCCACGGCCGGGAACGGCCTCGATGCCCCCGCTCTCGTTTTCGCCGGCGCCATGGCCGCATGGATGGCTCTGGTCGGTGCCGTGGTGAAGGACTTCAGCGATGCCGAGGGCGACGCGCAGGCCGGGCGGCGCACCCTTGCCGCCACCCGCGGCCCGCTCGTCGCCCGGCGGCTGGCGGTCGCGGGGGCCGCGGTCGTCGGCTTCGGCGCGCCCGCCGCCGCATGGACCTGGACGCCCGCAGTCCTGCCGGGCACCGTCCCGCTGGCCCTCGGCGCCGGATGGGTGATCGTGCGCTGCCTTCGCACGGGGCACACCGAGCACCACACCCGGTACGCGCGGCGCGGCGCCTACCGGGCGTTCATGGTCACGCAGTACGTCGCGAACGTGGTCATGCTCGTGACGCTCCTGGCCGCCCGGTGACTCAGGGTCATCCCCGCTCCGCGCCCTTCAGCACGGCGTCCATACGGGATGTCGCCCCGAGCTTGTTGAAGATGTTGTGGAGGTGCCGCTTCACGGTCCCCTCGCTGATCTCCAGCTTGCGGGCGATCTGCCGGTTGGTGAGAGCGCAGGCCACCGCGTCGAGGACCTGCCGCTCCCGCGTGGTCAGTTCGTCCGGGCAGTCGGTGCTCCCCTCCCCCGCCGGCCCGGCAGCCGTGCGCGGCTGCGGCTCGCGGAGGCGGGCATCGGCGGACGGGAGGATGCGATCGCGCGTCTCGTCGTATCCCTGGGTTCCGGCGTAGAGCCGCACCGACGTCGCAGCCCTGAACGCCGCGTTCGCCTTCTGCCAGATCACCACCCGCTGCTGCGGCGGCGCGGACATCGAGGCGAGCTGCACGGCGGGCTGAACGGCCGACCACAGCACCTCGGTGGCGCGCACCGACTCCGCCACGGGAATCCTCTGCAGGGCCCGGTTCGCGCCGAGCAGCCTGGTGTACTCCTCCGCCTCCGCGGTCTCGGGCAGGCATCCGTTCTCCAGGGCGGCGATGCAGTCCTCCATGATTGCCACCGCTTGACGCCGGCACGACCGCCACAGCTCGGGCCGCTCGGCCAGCACACTCCCCACACGTTGAAGGCCGGCCTGATAGCTCTCCAGCACCTCAGGTATGGCGGCCCGCAACGCCTGCGCGGCCCTCCGGTGACCGCCGTCCGCCGCGGCTCTCCCTCGGACAGAGCGCTCCGGGGCGGTGACAGCGAGGCGACTTGCCGAATGAGGGCCGAGACTCATGCATCCTCCACTTGATCACTACGCTCGAGCAGGGGGCAACCGGGCGTAGCTGTACGCACCCGCCCCCTTGCCCACTCGGATCACCCAAGGGCTACCGAACCAGGTTCATCCTTCGGATAAGCCCTGGTCAGAGGGCAGCGTAATGGGCAGGTGAGGCTCGTGACAATGACAAGTCCCGCATATTGGACACGAACTGGCACCGCGTCAAGCAGGAGGGACGGTGTCCCCCTTGTGTGCGACGTCGTAGCGCCAGCCGAGCTGCCGGGGCGGTGGGCAGCAGGTTGTCCTGGCCGAGCAGACAGGGGGTGCGACCGCCGATCAGCTCCTTGCGGTAGTCGAAGGGCAGCGGTTCCAGGTCGCGCCAGCCGGTGTTGGTCCGTCACTCGGTGACGAAGGAGACGGCCTGTTCGATCTCGCTGCGCCACTGGCCGGGCGACCAGTTGGCCACCGATCCCGGGCCACCGCAGAAATGGCCGTTGAAATGCGTCCCGATCTCGTGCCCGTCCCACCACGCCTCCCGTACACAGCGAAGCGTCTCACGCACATGTGCGTCGTTCAGATAGCCGATTTCCGAGGCCCCGACCGGGTTGTTGGGCGGGCGGTAGCACGCTTTACCGGATTCCGGCAGGAGATAGAGGCCGGAGAGGAAGAACGTCATCGAGGCGCCGTGTTCGCGGGCGAGTTCCAGAAGGCGCGGAAAGAGCCCGCTGCCCGACTTCTCCGGCGCCGTCCCAGGAGAAGACCACGAACTGCGGAGGCGTCTCGCCCGGTTCGAGCGGCCGGGGCCTCTTGGGCCTCAAAGCCACCAAGGGGAGTGTTCACCGTCCTGGCCGAGTTGGCCCGGACAGTGCCCTGCATCGGCCGGGCCGGCGGCCACGCCCTCGTCACCGCCGACACATCTGAGCACTCCGTGGCGAAGGACCACAGCAACGAGTGGGAAATGCGGCACCCCAACGATGCAGCTGGCACGACAGCCGGAATCTGCTCTCTGCGGGCCCCGTATCCGGGCTACTTGCAGCGGCTGCGTCGGGCACATGAGCAGGGCGAGCCGGCTTGGCAGCAAGACCGAATGGGCCGTTGCATCCGCGGATACTCGTCAGAAGGCAGCGAAGGCAACACCTCCTGGCACCACGTCCATGCCTTCACCACCCTCGACGGGCAGTACGTCGAGTTCGAGGAGGACGCTGTGCTCCTCGAACAGGGGGACACCGTCACCGTGCGGTACCGGCCCAACAACCCCGCACGGTCCGCCACTGTCATGGGCCGCGGCGGCACCTGGTCGCCCCGATGACCTCCCGGGCCGACGCTGTCCGTTGCACCAGGGAGGAAGCAGGGGTGCAGCTCCAGGAACTCTTGCATCTCCCGCTCACTGGGAGAGGGAGGAAAACGACTGCGTCCAAGGCGAGTTGTGCACCGTCTGACTATCCCGTGACACATCGGCGCTCAGGCCGTGGACGCCGTCGTTTTACCGTGCGCCGACCCCGCCCCTTAGCTCAGCTCGAACCAACGGCTACCGCCGACGGGCTGACCGCTTTGAGCCGAACCGCTCGTCGAGCTCTGCTTAAGCTTCGACATCCACGAGCTGTGCAGGAGGCCCTGCCTTCATACGCCGCCCTCACCGCGATCACCCGAACGCGACTCCCGTTCGATCAACAAGCTCCATGATCGGTACGACAACGGCTTTTTACAGACTTGCCGTTGCACTGTACGCCTCATCGGTGAACTGCCCGTTCCCACTGCTGTCGAAGTATCCAAGAATCGCGCCCGATTTCCATTGGCCGGCCTGATAGGGCGCCGTAACGGTGACATAGCACGACGTGCAGTTGTGTTTGGTCGCATTGTTCTGACTGACGTTGGATCCGTAGAAGTACAGGGCCGTCCCGAACGACAGTGTGGCCGCGTTGCTGTTGCAGTAGGCCCAGACCGTGGATGTCACGCCGGCAGCGCCGTGGTACGGCTTGCCGGGGCTGACGGTGCAGGTGAGTACGGCGACGGAGGGTGCTGACCTGGTGACGGTCACTGTGCTGCCGCCCACCGTCATGGTCGCACTGCTCTCGCCGGCCGGCACGCTGATGGTGGCCGCGTGGGCCGAGGGGGAGGCGGTGGGCGGAGCGGCCTGAGCGCCGGGGGCGCCGATCAGCGCGACAGCGGTCATCGAGGCCACGCCGAACAGGCAGCCCAATATTCTAGTGCGCATGAAACCTCGATCTGAAGAGGGGAGACTGAGCACGGTGGTCAACCGCCGCAGCGCAGCGCTTGATTATCGGAGAACGGCCGAGCGCAACATGTGCCACTGAAGGGCGCCTGCCGGAGGGCGAGGTCCCAAGGAAATGAAGTTCGCGATCTTCACGGACCGATCACGAGCTAGATTCTGCGGCATGGAGTCAGAGGCGTCCATGCCGCGCCGTGATATTTCAGGCCAATCTGTTGCCGGAAATGCTCACGCCGGAGCGGGGGCGTCCCGGTGACGACGGCAACGGCCCGCCGCCCCGATACGTGCGGGTCCGCTCGCCGACGGGACTATCCGGCGTACGGGACCAGGCATGCGCGCCCACGTCGTTCCTGCCGTACCAGTAGTGCGGCACTCCCTCGATGGCCGTCCCGAACGGCGCGCCGGGATCGTCGATGCGGATCGAGCCGCTGCGGCCCTGGCAGGACCAGTCAAGTTCCAGGTACCAGCGTGCCTCGACTGCCAGACGCGTCGCCGGCTCACACAGTTCATCGGCTTCACTGGTCATGCGGCTCAGCCCTGCACGCGCCGGTGCGTCCGTGGATGCACTTGAAGTGATGCGTGTTCAGGTGAAGTTGGCAAGGTTCGTGGCTGATGTGTTCGCGTCGATGCCGCGGAAAGACCAGCGTGTGAAGGGTGAGTGCTATCTGACGTGGCGTGATGCTGGACGGACGCCGAAAGTCCATCCAGGCGATGGCTTCCCGGCTGGCGGACGGCGACGTACAGAATCTGCAGCAGTTCGTCAACCAGTCCACCTGGGGCCCCCGGCCCCGGTCCGGCGGCAGGTCGCCGACCGCATGACGGCACTGATCCGCCCCACGGCGTGGGTGATCGATGACGTGTCCTTTCCCAAGGACGGCCGGATGTCGGTCGGCGGGGCGCCGCAGTACTGCGGCGTCCTGGGCAAGCGCGCCAACTGCCAGGTCGCGGTGAGCGTCCACGCCGTCACCAGCGAGGCGTCCTGTCCCCTGCAGTGGCGCCTGTTCCTGCCGAAGGAGTGGGCCGAGGACGCCGCACGCCGGACAGCATGCAAAGTGCCCCCTGGCCTGGGACATCGCGAGAAGTGGCTGCTCGCCCCGGACATTTTCGACGACCTCGCCGCCTGGGGTCTGTCGCCCCGAGTCGTGCTCGCCGACGCGGCTTACGGGGCCAGCGCGAGCTTGCGTGCCGCGCTGGAGGACCGAGGCCTGGGCTATGCGCTGTCCGTCCGCTCCGACGTCACCGCCCACTCCTTCGACGCGCAGGCCGAAGCCCCCGCTCGCAAAGGCCCTGTCGGGTGCTGGCCCCAGCCCCGCTACCGCCAGGCCCCGCTCGCCGTGGCCTCGCACGCCACCCGCCTGGGACGCGAGGGGTTCACCGAGGTCACCTGGCGTCAGGGCTCTCGCGGCCCGATGCGCTCGTGCTTCGCAGCGCTGCGGATCCGCCCCGCCGGCAACACCATCGCCCGCCCGCTGCGGCAGCGGGCATCCGCAGAACAGGGCTGGTGGGACGGTGTCCTGCCCGAGTTGTGGCTGCTGACCGAATGGCCCGCCCACGCCGACGAGCCCAGCGAGTGCTGGTTCTCCAACCTGCTTGCCGACACCCCGCTGGAGGACCTGGTGGGCTGGGCGAAGCTGCACTGGCGCGTCGAGCACGACTACCGAGAACTCAAACACGGTCTGGGACTGGACCACTGCGAGGGACGCTCCTGGCCGGGCTGGCACCACCACGTCACTCTCGTGACGGCCGCCCGTGCCTTCCTCACCGAACAGCGGCTCTCCCCAAAAGCGCCCACACCGGCCTCACCCTCTACCACGTCCTCGATGCCCTCCAGGACGTCCTGAAGTGCTGGACCGGTATCTGCACCACCTGCCACCGCCCGTTACCCCGTCCCCACCAGCGGAAAGCAGCAAGACCTCCACAGTGGACGAGACCAAACTCCGGCTTACCGCCATCGCCGGCTCACCGGCCACCCGTAACTGATCCGACCTACGGATCGATCGATCAGGTGCATGTGCGCCGCGAGTGCCATGCGCTTTCCTCGGGCCCGGCCCCCTCGCCCTGGCCGGGTGGGACCTCCTGGCGTCAGCCGACACACCATGGACGACCACTTCACGACGACCCCTTCGAGACCACTCATGGGCGTGAGTGACACGCGTGAGTGACACGCCGTAGTCAGTTCTGGACAGACAGCCGGGGCTTCTGTGGTGGCGGAGCCGGTCATGCCGTAGACGGTGAGCCCGTGGGAGGTGGAGTCAACGCGGTTGCCACGAGCCGGCGCGCGTAGGAGGCCTCCAGCCCGTCCGGGCGGAAGAGGATGCGGTACATCAGGGGGGCGACGACATGGTCGATGACCGTTTCGGTGTCGGGTGGGTTCTCGTTGCGTTCGGCTGCGCGGGTGAGGATGACGTCGATCTGCTCGGCGGCGTACGTGGAGCACCGGCCGGCGTTGCTGCCGTCCGGGTCGCCGAGCAGGGCGTCGCGAATGTAGGCGCGGCCCGCGGGGGAAGCCATCTCGTCGAAGAACTGCTCGGCCCAGGCGGTCAGGTCGGAAGCCAGGTCACCCAGGTCTTTGGGCTCCGTGTCGGGGCGCAGGCGCTCGACCGCCACGTCCGACATCAGTTCCTGTAGATCTCCCCAGCGACGGTAGACGGTCGACGGCGTTACGCCCGCGCGCTGGGCAATCATCGGTACGGTCAGGGCGTCCCGACCCACCTCCGAGGTGAGTTCGCGGACGGCGGCGTGCACCGCTGCCTGCACTCGGGCGCTGCGCCCGCCGGGGCGCGCCATCTGGCGACTCATGACACCAGCTTAAAGCAAATTTGTTGCGTCTAGCGTCTCAGCCATAGATCGTGGCCGTCGGCCGCCTCGAACGCCTACACGGCACGCGGCACCGCGCGCGCCCAGCATCCCGGCGGCATCCCGGGCCAGCGTACGGCCCACCACAAGTACACGGACTGCATCAGCGCTCTCGCCCTCACCAACCTTCCGTCGGCCCGTCGTGAGGGTGCGGCCCCGAGTGACGTCGGCCGGAGCCGGAGAGGGGGCCCGGCGGATCGCTCCGACGGGCCTGTCCTCCTGCTCAGGCCATCGGCGCGAGTTCGCGGGCCGGTTGGGTCTGCTCGTAGGCGTGACCGACCCGCAGCAGCACGCCCTCCCCAAAGGGGCGGCCGAGCAGTTGCATTCCTATCGGCAGACCCGCCGCGTCGAGGCCGACCGGAACGGTCAGGGACGGCATGCCAGTGATGTTGGCCGGGGCCGAGAGGCGTACGTAGGCGTCGGAGACGTTCTCGACCGTGCCGTCGGGCCAGGTGATCAGCTCCTCGCCGGCTGCCGCCGCGGTGGCTGGAACTGTAGGGGCGGCGATGACGTCGACGTCGTCCATCAAGTGGCTCCAGGCCTGCCGCATCAGAGTGCGGGCGCGCTGGGCGCGCAGGTAGTCTCCGGCGGGCATGAGGTGACCGGCCTCAAGGAGAACGCGGACGTCCTCCTGGTAGAGCTCGGGAGCCGTGCGCAGGGTCCGCTCGTGGTAGGCGGTGGCCTCCGGCACCATCAGGCCCCACTGGGTGGCCTGGATGTAGCGCGTCATCGGAATCTCCACCTCGACGAGCCGCGCGCCGAGGGCCTGCAGCTGGTCGATGGCGCGCCGCACCGCGGCTTCCACCTCCGGGTCGACATGGTCGAAGTAGTAATTACGCGGCACGCCGACCCGCAGCCCGGCCAGATCCGTCCCCGCCCCCGGCCGGTAGTCCGCCTCGGGCGCCGCCAGCGAGGCGGGATCGCGGGGGTCGTGACCGGCGAGGACGGACAGAACCAGGGCCGCGTCCGCCACCGTCCGGGTGATCGGGCCGACATGGTCCAGCGACCAGGACAGCGGCGTAATGCCCGTGCGGGGGACGAGGCCGTAGGTCGGCTTGAGGCCGACGGCCCCGTTGAGCGCGGCAGGCACGCGGATGGATCCGCCGGTGTCGGTGCCCAGGCCGAAGGTGGCGGTGCCCGCGGCGACAGCGACGGCGGACCCGCCGCTGGAGCCGCCCGCGATCCGATCACGTTTCCAGGCGTTGTGGGTCTGAGGGGTAATCAGACCGTAGGCGAATTCATGGGTGTGGGTCTTGCCCAACAGGACCGCACCGGCCGTCGACAGGCGGGCGGCGACGGTGCTGTCGGCTTCCGCGCAGTGGCCCGCGCGAACCCTGGAGCCGGCTGACGTCACCATGCCGGCAACGTCAATCAAGTCCTTCAGCCCCATGGGAATGCCGTGCAGTGGACTCCGGAGGCGGCCGGCCGCGGCATCCTTCGCGGCAGCGCGGGCTTCTCGGCGGGCTCGCTCAGCCGTGACGGTGGCGTAGGCATGAAGGTGCGGTTCCACCTTCTCGAGGCGGCCGAGGACAGAATCGACCAGCTCGACGGGGGACAGTTGACGTGCCCGGATCGCTTCGGCGGCTGCGGTCAGAGACAGTTCGTACGGCTGCACAGCGCTACTCCTCTCCCACACGGTAGGCGAAGGCGGGCGGGGCGTCCCCGAAGTCGAGCTCTCGCAGGACAGCGACGACGGAATGGATGTGGTTAAGGGTGGCCGCGACCACGTCGTGGCGGTCGGCCGTCAACGGGAGTCCGGTGCGGGCGGCCCAGCGGGCCGCTTCGGGCGCAGTGAGTTCATCGGCGGACACGGGTCTGTCTCCTGACGGGTGGGTGACGGGAAGCCCCGACAGAGGCAAAAGCTAAGGGTTTGCTTTAGGTGACCGTAGAGCCTACAGTCACCTAAAGCAAATCAGTTGCGTTTAGAGCGAAGGGGTCGTCACTGCACAGGAGGCGGTACGGAAGGCACTCCCCGGCCAAAGCCGCGTGGGCCGCCTCCCACCACAACGCCGACCAGCCCCAGTCCCGCCGGCGATGACACCCAAGGAGAGACACGACCATGCAGACCCCGCCCTCCACCGCCACGCCCTCCTGGACCGTGGGCGACATCACCGTCCACCGCATCGACGAAATCCCGTTGCCGCCCGCGACCGGCCCCTGGCTGCTGCCCGGCGCCACCACGGACGTGATCTCCCAACACGATTGGCTGCGCCCCGACTTCGCCGACCACGAAGGCACCCTGCACCTCGACAGCCACAGCTTCGCGTTTTTCGTGGGCGGCGTGCGCGTCCTGGTCGACACCGGCATCGGAAACGGCAAGGAGCGGGCCAATCCCGCCTGGCACAACCTGCAGACGGACTTCCCCGCACGCCTTGCCGCGGCCGGTTACTCCCCGGACTCCGTCGACCTGGTGATCCTCACGCATCTGCACGCTGACCACGTGGGCTGGAATACCCGGGAGGCGAACGGCGAGTGGGTGCCCACCTTCTCCAACGCCCGGTACCTCACCTCCCGCACCGAGCGTGAGTTCTGGGCCTCGTACGACATGGAGGAGCCGCGCAAGCAGATGTTCCGTGACTCCGTGATCCCGGTCGAGGAAGCCGGGCTGCTCGACCTCATCGACGTTCCGGAGGGAGGCGTCGAGATCGCCCCGGGCCTACGCCTGATCCCCACGCCGGGCCATACCCCCGGCCATCTCGCCGTCGAACTGACCAGCCGGGGCCAGACGGCGCTCATCACCGGCGACTGCCTCCACCACCCGGTCCAGCTCGCCCAGCCCACCATCAGTGCCTGCGTCGACATCGACCCCGCACAGTCGACCGCTTCGCGCCGCAAACTGCTCGCCTCCCTGGCCGACACCACCACCCTTCTGCTGGGAACACACTTCGCACCGCCCACCGCTGGCCACGTCATAACCCAAGGGAACACCTACCGGCTCTCCCCCGTCCCCGCCGAGCCACGCTAACCCCCGTGCATCCCAACTGCCGCGGATGTGCGACGCGTCGGCCTGGTGTGGCGCTGGCGTGATCACCATGACGGTTGAGGGCGAGGCGCTGGACCGCGGTATGGCGAACGCAGGGGCGGTCTTCCGCCGCGGGGCACTGGTGGAGCGCCCGGCGCCGCGCAACGAAGCGCGCTGTGCATGCGTACCTCCCTGCCCTGAAGGAGCACAGCTTCGACGCCGGCCCTCCCCCTGTCGGTCTCATTGAGGATGGCCGTGAACAACCCACCTTCATTCCCGGAGACGTGGCTCTGCCACCGTTCGCGGACAGGGCGATGACGAAGGCCGCCCTGGAATCGGTGGGGAGTCTGCTGCGGCGCCTTCATGAGACCAGCACGGCCGTCGAGGGCGACGCCCGTGCCGAGTGACCAGGCGGCCTGCCCGGACCCGGAGGGCGGAGCGATGCTGTGCCACAACGACGTGTGCACGGACAACGTCGTCTTCCGCGAAGGCCGTGCCGCTGCTCTGATCGATTTCGATCTGGCAGCACCGGGCCGTCCCCTGTGGGACGTCGCCATGACCGCCCGCTACGGGGTGCCCCTGGTCGGTCCCGCATCCGCAGCCCCGTTCTACCCTTCCGGGCTGGATGCGCCCGCGCGGCTGCGGATCCTTGCCGACAGCCACCGCCTCTCGCCGCAGGACCGCGCCGAGTTGACCGGCGTCATCGAGCAGGCCACCGGGTCTGCCGGGCCCTCGTCGCCCGCCGCGTGGCTGACGGCGACCCCGTCTGTCTCCACGCGCCGGCCGAGCGCGGTGAATGGGAACGCTGGGACCGCATACGGACCTGGTTGGTCGAGCACCGCGAGATGTTCACGGCCGCCTGCTGAACTGACCACCCGGAGCCGCAAAGACAAAGCTGCATGCTTTCCCGCCGGAAAGTCAGTTCAGCCGGGCGCCGTTGACGCAGCGCCTCGAAGTGTCCAAAGGCCGCTCAGGGATTGGTCCAGGCTTCTGGGTCCTGCGCGAGGTTCACGACCTCGTCCGGCAGTTCGGCCGCGGCCACATGGGCCAGAGTGACCTCGCCGAGGATCTTGCGGACGTTGGCGCGTACGGCGATCCACAGTGGCAGCAGTGACTCCGCCGGTCCGCCGTAGGAGAGTTCCGGCGGGCGCACTCCCCGTACCGACACCAAGGGGCCGTCCGCCAAGCGGATGACATCCGCGATGGCGATCGCGTCCGCCGGGCGGGCCAGTCGGTAGCCGCCGTTGCCGCCCCGCCGGCTGACGACGAGGCCACCCCGGCGCAGGTCGCCGAGGATGCCCTCCAGGAATTTGTGCGGAATGCCCTGCGCCGTCGCGATCGCCTCGGCCTTGAGGGAGACCCCGTCCCCTGCCGCGGCCAGTTCCAGCGCCGCCCGCACCGCATAGTCCGCCCGCGCCGAGATCCGCATGCCGCGATTATCCCTCATCGCCTTCTCCACCCGTCGGCGTTTGCCCTGTCAGGCGGGGAAGGCGAAGGACGGGTGCGTGCCGTTGAGGAAGTAGTCCCCGATCTCACGCAGGGTGTGGGCGACCGGCTCACGAAGGGTGTGCGTGCGGGCGTTGCGCCAGAAGCGGTCGAAGCCGTGGCGCGCGGAGGCGGCGTCGGCTCCGATGACGTCCAGAGCACGGGTGGTGATCTCCTGTGCCGCCCGGGAGGCGGCGGCCTGCGCCACGCTCGCCAGGACGGCGATCTCCGCACACTCCTCGTCGTCCAGGTCGTTCCACCGCTCCAGGCCGTAGAGCAGGGCATCCACCGCCTGGGCGGCGAGCGCGGATGCTCCGCGCGCGACGACGGCGAGTTCGCCGTAGACGGTCAGCGCGTACGGATCCTGTGGCGGGCTGCCCGGCCAGGGGTGGGGCGACAAGGGTTGCCAAGGTGAACGCACGGCCCTTCCGTGCTCGTGGACCTCGGCCAGCAGTCCCTCGGCGACGCCCAGACAGTACTGGGTGGACACCAGACGTGCGGTCGGCACGGCCAGGGAGGCGAAGGGGGGCAGGACGGCCTCGTCCGGCGAGAGCGCGCCCAGCACATCGTCCGCCGCGATCGGCACCGCGTCGCACTCCACGGCACCGCCGGCGGCCAGACGCTGGCCGAACGTGTCACCGCTGCTGCCGCTCACGACGCCGGGGCGGGCGGGATCGACGAGGACGGCCAGCGGCTCGCCGGTGCCGTACTTGGCGGCTCGGACCACCAGCCTGTCGGCGACCCCGACACCGGTGGCGAACCGCTGGTAACCGTCCAGCAGGTACCCGTCTTCTCTTGGGGTAAGGATGAGCGGCGGCTCGTGGGCGGCGATACCCCCTCCCCAGCACCATCCCGCCTCCGTCGCCTCCCGCTCGACGCGGGCTGCATGGGCGGGGCCGGCGAAGAAGCGGGCGCTGAACGACAGGAAGTAGTGACTGCCGAGCAGGTGGCCGATGGCCCCGTCGGCCGCGGCGACGGTTCTGACGACCGCGTAGGCCGTACGCCAATCCGCGCCGCCTCCCCCGTGCTCAGCCGGTGCCAACAGGGTCAGTAACCCCGACTCGCGCAGCCGGGCGACCTCGTCGAACGGCGGATCGCCGCGCTGTTCGCGTTCGACCGCATCCGTGGCCAGGTCGTCCGCCAACTCACCGGCGATGTGCAACCAGTTGGCCTGCCCGGCTTCAGTGTCCATCACTTCGTCCGCTGTCACCGTCATACCCGCACCCCCTTCGGACGATGGTGACCGCGCCCTCGACTACGGCGGCAACTACCACTCACTGCTGGACTCATGACGTCTTCCTCCAGGGGGCCGAGGACGATGCGGTGCCGGGCGTGGCGGCGTGAGAGGTGCAGCGGTACGCGGTGACGCGCCGGCTTCCTCATCCTCACTCGCCCCCTCGACCACCGTCAACGTTTTCCTAGTACTTCGATAGGAATACTAGGGATGGTGATCCGTCCCGGCCGATTCACCTTCCTGCGTGGCCAGTTCACACGGGCGGGAGGCCGGACATCGGGTCCACCAGCGACCGGGAGCCCCTGCTACGGGTCCGCCGCGCGTCCGCGCTCATCGGACGTACACACCGCAGGACGTCCTTTCCAGCATGTTGCGGACTCCTGTGCTCCCCATGTCGGCGCGTATCAGGGCCTTGTCCATCCCGTGAAGTAGCAGGCCGCAAATCAGGCATGAGCCACCAAACCCCCCCTTGTAGCACGTGACATGTGCGCGACGGGCTGAGAGCGTCGCTCCCCATCAAGGCATTCCCTCCCTC
>NZ_JBJHPC010000051.1:0-22875 GCF_045257485.1 Streptomyces sp. YS-3
ACCCACGCGTCGTCACAGGCCTGCTTTCACCCTCCCACGACACACAACCCCCTGCCGAACAACTTCACCGACATCGGCCAGCCTCGCTTTGCCTCCGCGCCCGCGCAGGCACTCCCCCGCCATGCGGGCCAGCTCCGCCCCGCTGCAGCGTTCCCCGCTCCCCGGCTCAGCAGGACCGCAGCCACCACCAGCACCCAACAGTCCCGAAGCCGCCAGCACAGCGCCACACAGCCGATAGCCTGCCGCCACGGAAGCAACACAACGCACAGACAGGACAAGCGATTTGACGGAAATGCCGGACTCTCTGAAAGAGAGCGAAAACCACTCCGCAGCCGGCAGAATCCGCAGGTCGCCGCCTGTGCTCCCCGCGCATGCGGGGGTGATCCCAACCGGTGCCGCACCAGCATCGACGGCAGCAAGTGCTCCCCGCGCATGCGGGGGTGATCCCACCAACAACGGCCTCACGGCCCGACCCGCATAGTGCTCCCCGCGCATGCGGGGGTGATCCCGCGGCGGCGGACGTGATCTGTCGCGCGATGCGGTGCTCCCCGCGCATGCGGGGGTGATCCCTCCCCCGTGTCGATCTCCCACTGCTCCGCGGTGTGCTCCCCGCGCATGCGGGGGTGATCTCTTGAGGGCGAGACCGTTTTCAGAGCGTGGGAGGTGGTCCCCGCGCATGCGGGGGTGATCCCGGGTCCGGCTCGGGGTCGGGATGCTCGTGCTCGTGGTCCCCGCGCATGCGGGGGTGATCCCGGCTCCCTCGCTGCCCTGGAGACGTTCGTGGCGTGGTCCCCGCACATGCGGGGGTGATCCCTTGGACACCGCATCCCAGGTGGTGGGGTCAGTGTGGTCCCCGCACATGCGGGGGTGATCCCGAGTCCCCGCCCTTGCGAGGGTGTTCCGGTTTGTGGTCCCCGCTCATGCGGGGGTGATCCCGATTCGCAGGGGCCTGGCTGCCCCGCCCGGCGGTGGTCCCCGCGCATGTGGGGGTGATCCCTCTTTCAGCCTGGGCGGCGGACAGGAGCCGTCGTGGTCCCCGCGCATCCGGGGGTGATCCCGGCTGCGGCATAATCGCAGCCTTCTTCTTCGGGTGGTCCCCGCGCATGCGGGGGTGATCCACAGCTACGTCGAAGCGCAGGGTAAATCCGGTGTGTGGTCCCGCGCATGCGGGGGTGATCCCTTCACGACTGCGCCGGCGGACGGCACCGCGGGGTGGTCCCCGCGCATGCGGGGGTGATCCCGACCGTGCCGTCGGAGCGGTGCCGCACGGGGCGTGCTCCCCGCGCATGCAGGGGTGATCCCCAGGGCGCGGTGGACGAAGACGAGTTCGAGGAGTGCTCCCCGCGCATGCGGGGGTGATCCCCAAGTCGGCACAGACGGCGTCTCGCTCTGAGCGTGGTCCCCACGCACGAGGGGGTGATCCCACCTACGCCCTGTCCGAGGCCGAGGAGCAGGCGTGGTCCCCGGGCACGCGGGGGTGATCCCGGCGAGTGGACGCGGGTGAAGAAGACCTGGGGGCTCGCGTACAGCCGGGGTGATCCCGCAGCCGTGACTTCCACCAGCGGGACCCCGAGGATGGTTCCCGCGTACACGGGGGTGAACCCCCCACCCGCCCTACTCAGTGGCGCGGTGGGCCGCTGGTCCCCGCAGGTGCGGGGGTGATCCCTACGGCGCCAACCCCAACACCGCCGGGGCGCAGCGGTTCCCGCGCGTGCGGGTGTGATCCCCTCCTGGCGCTCGGCGGCAGTTTTCTGCCGAGTAGTCTCCGCGGCATGCAGGGGTGGTCTCCGCCTCAGCCAACGGCACCCGGCCGCTGCCCGGTGGTCCCCACGCCTCCCGGGGTCCCGCCGTCATCACCTACGTCGACACGGGGACGCGTGGAACCCCCACCCTGCGGGGGTTCCCGCAATGCATGCCCCGCTCCGCTTCGCTGAGAAGGTCCCCTTCCCCCGGCCCGCGGGACCAAAAACCACCAGCAGCAGCCAACGATCCCGAAGCCAGCGGCACAGACACGCACAACCGATAGCCTGCTGCCACGGAACCAACACAACACACAGACAGAACAGGCGATTTGACGGCAATGCCGGACTCTATGGAAGTGAGCGAAAACCACTCCGCAGCCGGCTGAACCCGCAGGTCGCCGCCTGTGGTCCCCGCGCATGCGGGGGTGATCCCGTCGCGGGGCGGCGTCCGCTCGAACGGGTCCGGTGGTCCCCGCGCATGCGGGGGTGATCCCGTGATCGGCACGTCAGGCCGCCTTTCGTGCGAGTGGTCCCCGCGCATGCGGGGGTGATCCCCGCCAGGCCGCCAGCCCCGCCACCACCTGCGAGTGGTCCCCGCGCATGCGGGGGTGATCCCTTCATCCGGACGCAGCTCACGGAAGCAGAGCGGTGGTCCCCGCGCATGCGGGGGTGATCCCAGGCTCTGAAGGCTGAGAAAGGCGTCCCGGTTGTGGTCCCCGCGCATGCGGGGGTGATCCCGGCGGACTCGAAGCCGACCTGGCCAAGTTGCAGTGATCCCCGCGCATGCGGGGGTGATCCCGTCCAGATGACGCGCTCGGCGAGGTCGCGCCCGTGCTCCCTGCGCATGCGGGGGTGATCCCAGTTTCGACGTTGTCGCCCAGATGCGGGAGAAGTGGTCCCCGCGTCTGCGGGGATAGAACTCGATTGGGTGCGGTTCCTCTGCGGGTAATCCGGTAGGACGTCGTTTGTCAGTGGCGGGTGCCAAGATCACGGCATGGGAGTTATCTATGGATACTTTGCTGCTGTCGACGATGACGACGCAGTGCGGGCTGTGGTCCGGGAAGACGGCCAACCAGCCGCGACGGGTTATGACGGGTTCGACGTCAACGGTATGGATCCGACCACCGACCTGCTGCCTGCGGAAGTGGTCCTCACCGGCCGGTCGGCCGAGAGTGTCCAGGCCGACCCGCGGCATGGCCATCTGCTCGCGAGCATCGAAGACGGGGAGCTTCTGTGCCTGACGCTGACCGATTCCCTGCGTGATGCACTCGCCGATGCTGATCAGTCCTTGCTGAGAGAGACTGCCCGCGAGTGGGCCACCTCGGACGTGTTCTGGACGTCGCCGGATCCGGAGGGGCTGGCGGAGTTCCTCACCCAGGCGGCCGGCTTGGCCGGCCGGGCGGTGTCGCGAGGACATCGTCTCTACTGCTGGATGTGCGTGTGACGAGCAGGTGCGGGGCGGCGTAGCCGGCCTTCGCGTCCCCACGCCCGCGGGGATGGTCCCCGGCGCTTCGGCAACCGTACCGTCGGACCGGCGTGGGCCCCGCACATGCGGGGGTGATCCCGGCGAGTGGACGCGGGTGATAGAAGACCTGGGGGCTCGCGTACAGCCGGGGTGATCCCGCAGCCGTGACTTCCACCAGCGGGACCCCGAGGATGGTTCCCGCGTACACGGGGGTGAACCCCCCACCCGCCCTACTCAGTGGCGCGGTGGGCCGCTGGTCCCCGCAGGTGTGGGGGTGATCCCTACGGAGCCAACCCCAACACCGCCGGGCGCAGCGGTTCCCGCGCGTGCGGGTGTGATCCCCTCCTGGCGCTCGGCGGCAGTTTTCTGCCGAGGTAGTCTCCGCGGCATGCAGGGGTGGTCTCCGCCTCAGCCAACGGCACCCGGCCGCTGCCCGGTGGTCCTCACGCCTCCCGGGGGGCCCGCCGTCATCACCTACGTCGACACGGGGACGCGTGGAACCCCCACCCTGCGGGGGCTCCCGCAATGCATATCCAGCTCCGCTTCGCTGAGGAGGTCCCCTTCCCCCGGCCCTCGGGACCAAAAACCACCAGCAGCAGCCAACGATCCCGAAGCCAGCGGCACAGACACGCACAACCGATAGCCTGCTGCCACGGAACCAACACAACACACAGACAGAACAGGCGATTTGACGGCAATGCCGGACTCTATGGAAGTGAGTGAAAACCACTCCGCAGCCGGCTGAACCCGCAGGTCGCCTCCTGTGGTCCCCGCGCATGCGGGGGTGATCCCCCGCGAGAGGAGCCCGGCCGGTGGCCACCGAAGTGGTCCCCGCGCATGCGGGGGTGATCCCATCTACTTCGATGCTTCCGGCGAAATCGTGGAGTGGTCCCCGCGCATGCGGGGGTGATCCCGCGCTCACCAACCACACGCCAGAGCAACGCCAGTGGTCCCCGCGCATGCGGGGGTGATCCCCGGATTCTGGCGGGCGCCCACCCGAGCGAAGTGTGGTCCCCGCGCATGCGGGGGTGATCCCGGCAGAGTCCACGTCCACACGCCACTTCCGAAGTGGTCCCCGCGCATGCGGGGGTGATCCCTCATGACCAAGATCGTTGCTGCCGAGGGCACGAGTGGTCCCCGCGCATGTGGGGGTGATCCCCCGGCGGACCTGGCGGCGGCCTCCGTGGCATCGTGGTCCCCGCGCATGCGGGGGTGATCCCTCCCGCAGTCCGTCCTTGACGGGGTCAAGGTCGTGGTCCCCGCGCATGCGGGGGTGATCCCCGCCACATTGGGGTGCAGTGCGCCGATCCGCTGTGGTCCCCGCGCATGCGGGGGTGATCCCGGACTCCACTGCCGCGCGGCCCGGGTTCTGGAGTGGTCCCCGCGCATGCGGGGGTGATCCCGAGGTGTCCGACGCCCCGGTGGACTTGATGCTGTGGTCCCCGCGCATGCGGGGGTGATCCCTTCGCCGCCGAGACCGGGATGAGGCCCGGCGAGTGGTCCCCGCGCATGCGGGGGTGATCCCCGCTGGGGGGATTCGTCGCGTACGTCGAGGATGTGGTCCCCGCGCATGCGGGGGTGATCCCCGGATCTGGGGCGGCCTCCCCAAAGACGCACAGTGGTCCCCGCGCATGCGGGGGTGATCCCCCGGCCGCGTTTCTGGTGACGCTGGCGCGGCGGTGGTCCCCGCGCATGCGGGGGTGATCCCTCGACCTCGGCGACCAGTGTCGAGGACGTGTCGTGGTCCCCGCGCACGCGGGGGTGATCCCTGCTTGTCGTACGCCGTCTGCACGGTGTTCGAGTGGCCCCCGCGCATTGCGGGGTGATCCCTCGGTCTGCTCCGGGTCGTACAGCTTGCTGCCGTGGTCCCCGCGCATGCGGGGGTGATCCCAGCACGGCGGACCCGCTCAACAAGCCGTCGGCGTGGTCCCCGCGCGTGCGGGGGTGATCCGGTGTTCAAGCGCGTCCTCGGAGGTGCCACGGCGTTTTTCTCGAGCGTGTGAACGCGGTGCAGCAACACAGAAGCAGGACTGGGACGCCGGAGAGAGGTGTCGTAAGACTGCGGTCGGTCTGCTGCTCCTGGTGGGCGTCCTGCCGACTGCGCTCGTTACTCCGGGGGTGACTCGACGAGCGTGTCGAGCCCGGCGCACAGGAGCCGCACGCTGCGGATGAACTTCTCGTCCTGCGTGAGGGTCCCGGTTTCGGCGAGGGTCATGGGGAAGCGCTCCCGCAGGGCGGTTGCGCCGTCGCCGCTGACAGTCCCGGTGGGCGACTGGCCCTGTTCCTGCAGGACGAATCCCGTGACATGGCTGAGCAGCGTGTCCGCGCCGACACCGCGGTGCGCGGCGGGTACTCCTGCCTCGCGCAGGGTGTGCAGCAGCCGCTCCATCAAGGACAGCGCGCCGGGGCTGAGGACTTTGGGGCTGTCGGCGAACATGACCGCGCCGCCGGCGTGGCGGCGGATGCTGTGGCGGAGCGTCACGAGTTGGACTTCGATGCGTTGCTGCCAGTCAGCCCCGGGGGCCAGCGCGTCGAGGGCAGTGGTGCCCGCGTCGTAGGCCTGCCGGGCGACGCGGTCCGCCATGAGCTGCACCAGGGCGTTCTTGTTGGGCACGTGGTAGTAGAGGCTCCCTGCCTGGGCGTCGAGCCGCTGCGCGACGCGTCTCATGGACAGTCCGTGGTAGCCGGTTTCGGCGAACACCGCCATGCCGGCGTCGATGATCCGCTCCACTGTCAGCTTCATGGGGGCAGCCTATCCCCGATTTTCTAACACCGTTTGAATTCGGCTCATGGTGAGGCTACTGTCAGCCCTTCTGCAAGCGTTGGGGACTGAAGGGGGGTGGTGACAATGGGCGCGCTGGTGTTCAACGTGACCACAGCGGCACTGATGGTTTTGATGTTCAAGGGCGGACTGGCCCTGCTGGGCGAGGACGCCCTGCGCGGGCGGCGGGTCCCCTGGGCGGCGGTGGCCCTGACGGGCCTCGCCCTGAGCGGGGTAGCGCTCCAACTGTGCTGGTCCGGCGCGATGGACACCTTCGACAGTGACCCGGCGAAGTCCGGCTGGTGGCGGGTCGTCACCTCGGTGTTCATGCAGAACGGCGGACTGTTCGGCGGGGCCTGGAACATCGCCACGCTCGCAGCGGTCGCCGCCCTGGCCGACTACTTCTGGGGAACTCCGCTCACCCTGGGCCTGTTTCTCGCGGGGATCCTCCTGCCCGAGCGCATCGACGCCCTGGTCGGCGCAGGTGGTCACCACAGCACCGACCCGCGCAACTTCGCGGGGAGTTCAGGCGCCACGTACTTCCTCGGCGCGACCCTGGCCTCGGCCCTGCTCGTGCGCGTCATCCAGGCCGGCCGGGGCAAGGCGCAGGGCAAGGACGTCCTGCTTGCAGCGGGCGTTCCCGTGCTTGGCCTGGCCCTGTGGTTCACCCAGTCCAACGGCCACGGCCTGGTGTCCGTGTACGGCTTCGTCCTGGGCACCCTCACCTGCCTCCTCGCCCGGCCCTCCGCCCTGCGCACCAACCCGGCCCTCCAGAACACGGAGCGCGTGGCCGCCTGAAACCCCTGCCGGGCGGCAGGAGGAAACCCAGGAGCCACCACACCGCCCGCGGGGGCGCGGCCCGCGCGACGTAGGCGCTGCGGCTCTGGTCCTCCTCCGTCGCCTCGCCCAGCCCCGCAGCGATGCTGCGTACGGCTGGCCTCTGGGTCCGGCTGCCGAGGGCGGAGGCGACCGGTCGGCTCAGGCCTGACCGAGCCGCAGGGAGCGGCGGTGGGTTACGAGCCGACCGCCCCAGAACATGGGGGCCGCAGCCGGGCGTTGGCAACGAGAGAACGTCGACACATCGGAGGGAAGCAGACATGGCGAAGAATGTGAGCTGGGACGAGCGGGGCAACTGGAATGCCACGGGCACGTGGGGGGCCCGGGACTCGGAAGGCCGGAAACTGGACCTCGACCACTGGCAGGCCCGCCTCGACACACTGCGCGCCAAGCACCACGTCCCGGGCGCATCCCTCGCACTCCTCGTCGACGGAAACGTCCACGAACTGGCCAGCGGCGTGCTGCACCGTGGAACGGGCGTGGAGGTGACGACCGGATCGGTCTTCCAGATGGGCTCGATAGCCAAGGTCTACACCGCCACCCTGATCATGCAGCTCGCCGAATCGGGCGCACTCGACCTGGATGCCCCGGTCGTCGACGTACTGCCGGAGTTCTCCGTCTCCGACCCGGACGCAACCAGGGCGATCACCACGTGTCAGCTCCTCAGCCACACCGGCGGCCTGACCTGCGACTTCACCTACGACAGCGGGCGCGGCGACGACTGCCTCGCCACGTACGTCGAGGCCGCCAAGGGCGTGGCCCTCGACTGCCCGCCCGGCACCGCGATCTCCTACAGCAGCGTCGGCTACAACGTGCTCGGCCGGATCATCGAGGTAGTGACCGGCAAGGTCTGGGACCAGGCACTCAAAGACCTGCTCCTGACCCCGCTCGGACTCACCCACACCATGACGCTGCCTGAGGAGGCGCTCCGGTTCCGCGCCGCCATGGGCCACCTGGGCGAGCCGGGCCAGGACCCCGAGCCGGCACCTCAATGGGACATGATGCCGCGCTCGGCGGGCCCCTACGGCAGGGTCATCGCCACCGCGGGAGACCTCGCCCGCCTCGCACGGATGCACCTGGCCGGCGGTGTGGCCGAGGACGGTACGCGCGTACTCTCCGAAAAGACGGTCGCCCTGATGCAGCACCGGGTCGTGGACTGCCCCGACAAGTGGACGGTCAGCTCGGACGGCTGGGGCCTGGGCTGGACCCTGTACGACTGGAACGGCATTCCCGGCTACGGGCACGACGGCGCCTCCATCGGACAGTACGGATACCTGCGCGTAGTGCCCTCAGCAGGCGTCGCGGTCGCGCTGCTCACCAACGGCGGCGGCGCACGAGAGGTGTACGCGGCGCTCTACCGCGAACTGCTCGCCGAACTCGCCGGAGTGACCATGCCGGAGCCCTTCGCTCCACCGGCGCAGCCGCCCACAGTCGATTTCACACCGCTGGTCGGCACCTACCGCCGCGAAGGCGTAGTCATCACCGTCACCGAACGGGACGGCGCCGGCCGCGCACGTTACGAATTCGTCGACGGCATGGCGGACTTCTCCGAACCCCTGCAGATTGATCTGCTGCCGGTGACAGAGACGGTCTTCGCCGGCACCGGGGTAGGCGCGGCATTCAGCGAGGACTACATGCCGGTGATCTTCTCCACCCTGCCCGACGGCACAGGCTGCGTCTACATCGGCATGCGCTGCAGTCCCAAAGTCGGATAGAACCCGGGTACGCCGACCAGAGCAGGGACAGCACCGGTGGACGGTGGCCTCTCACCAGCGACCCGCAATCCGCCAGCGAGCGAACGGTTGCGCTCCCCGCGCATGCGGGGGTGATCCCTTCCAGCGCGCCGCCATGCGACCCCTGACCCCGTGGTCCCCGCGCCTGCGGGGGGGGGGGGAGCCAGCAGTTCCGAAGCCCCTGGGACGCCCCCAACCGGTAGCCTTCCGCTGAAACAACACAACTCGCAGGCGACAAAGGTGATTTGACAGGAATGCCGGACTCCATGAAAGCGAGTGAAAACCACTCCCCAACCGACTGAACCCCAAGGTCGCCGCCTGTGGTCCCCGCGTACGCGGGGGTGATCCCCCGGGGCGGCGCCGTTGTCGAGGTCCGTCAGAGTGGTCCCCGCGTACGCGGGGGTGATCCCCTGATGGGCGCGCGCGACCTCGCCTACGCCGCGTGGTCCCCGCGTACGCGGGGGTGATCCCGGCCGTACGCCCAGGCCCAGTTGAGGGTCAGCGTGGTCCCCGCGTACGCGGGGGTGATCCCGTCAGAGACGAGTCGGCGGCCTGGTCCTCGCCGTGGTCCCCGCGTACGCGGGGGTGATCCCGTCAGAGACGAGTCGGCGGCCTGGTCCTCGCCGTGGTCCCCGCGTACGCGGGGGTGATCCCTGGTCGGACGCCGTGAAGTTCACGGTGGAGAGGTGGTCCCCGCGTACGCGGGGGTGATCCCAGCGGTGAGCTCACCTTCTCCGTGCCGGGCGTGTGGTCCCCGCGCATGCGGGGATGGTCCCCGTGCGTTTGGCCGCGCTGATGCTGCCGCCTTTTGCTCCGCGCGCATGCGGGGATGGTCCTGGCTGAGATTGCGGTCTCAGGCGTTTGAGCAAGGACGGCGGAAGGTGGCCCGGTAGGTCTGCGGTGTCGTGCCAGTGACGCGCTTGAACCGTTCGCGGAAGGCGGTCGCGGATCCAAAACCGGCCTGCACGGCGATACGTTCGACGGGATGGTCGCTGTGTTCAAGTAGGTACTGGGCGTGTCGGACGCGTGTGCGCAGCAGCCACTGCAGGGGGGTTGTGCCGGTTTGTTCGCGGAAGCGGCGGCTGAAGGTGCGGGTGCTCATGGCGCAGCGGGCAGCCATGGCCTGCAGAGTGAGATCCTCGGCGAGGTGGTCCTGGATCCAGGCCAGTGTCGGTTCCAGAAGGGAGCCGCGGGGCAGCGGTGGGGGTTCGTGGACGATGTACTGGGCCTGGCCGCCCTCCCGTTCGAGGGGGGTGACGGCCAGGCGGGCGGCGCCCGCCGCGACGGCTGAGCCCAGGTCGCGGCGGATCAGGTGCAAGCACAGGTCCATGCCGGCGGAGGCGCCGGCGGAGGTGAGCAGTTGGCCGTTGTCCACGTAGAGGACGTCCGGGCGCAAGTCGATTTTCGGGTATTGCCGGGTGAGTTGGTCGGCGGCGATCCAGTGGGTGGTCGCGGGCAGGCCGTCCAGCAGGCCGGTGGCGGCCAGGGTGAAGGCGCCGCCGCAGATCGAGGCGATGCGCGCGCCGTCGGTGGCGGCGTCACGTAGTGCCTGGAGAGCCTCGGCCGGGGGCGGCCCCGCGTGCTCCTCCCGGCCGGGCACGATGATCGTGTCGGCACCGGCGAGGCCCTCCAGCCCCCAGGGCACACGGATGGTGAACGTCTCGGTCGGCACCTCCGGCCGGGTTCCACAGACCCGCACCCGGTAGGGGCGGCGCCCGTCCGGCAGGCGCACGCGTCCGAATATCTCGACCGGGATGGCCATGTCGAAGGCGACCGTATGGTCCAGGGCAAGAATCGCCACGGTGTGCATCCCCGCAGGCTACGCCCACATCCGGCGTAACACGCGCTGCTGGTCGCGGAGTTGAGGGTCACGACAGCACTGGTCAGCGAAGTGGCGAGAACTCGTTGGGTTGTGTCATTCAAGCCCATGGCCGGGGTCTGGCGGTGCGGCCTAGCGTGAGCGCTGAAGTCATGATCCGAGGGAAAAGGGAGTCGCTGATGCTGGCACAGTTCGTCCTCTTCGATGGTTTCGACCCGTTGGATGTCATCGCTCCATTTGAGGTCTTCAGCGCCGCCCGGGCCTTCACCGATCGGGTGACCGTTGAACTGGCCTGCGCGGAAGGAGCCAGGCAGGTGCCGAGCGGAATACCTGGCGTCGCGCTGACGGCCGCCGCTCTTCTGG
The DNA here is from genome assembly GCF_045257485.1 of Streptomyces sp. YS-3. Classification (NCBI taxonomy): domain Bacteria; kingdom Bacillati; phylum Actinomycetota; class Actinomycetes; order Kitasatosporales; family Streptomycetaceae; genus Streptomyces; species Streptomyces sp. YS-3. Next base: position 10,721 of record NZ_JBJHPC010000051.1, read on the forward strand.
CCCCGGATCGCGCGGACCTGGTCGTTGTGCCGGGCGCGGCCGGCAGGCTCCCCGGGCAGGGCCCAGACGCCTCTGCTGAGGAACAGGTTCCCGTGATCCTCGGCCGCGCGCTGACCACCGAGCTCCCGAAGTTGCTGGCCGACGCGCTGGCCCCAGCGGGCACCACGGTGGCCACGGTCTGCGGCGGGTCGCTGCTGCTGTCCATGGCCGGGCTCGTACACGGTCGCCACGCCACCACCCATCACCAGGGTCGGGACCTGCTGGGCGCGGGCGGTGTGCACGTGGTCCCGGGCCGGGTCGTCGACGACGGCGACCTGGTCACCGCCGGCGGCGTCACCTCTGGCCTCGATCTGGGCCTGTACCTGCTGGAACGGGAGGCCGGGCCGAAAGTCGCGCTCGCGGTGGAGCAACTGTTCGCCTACGAGCGCCGCGGCGTCGTCTGGCGCGACCAGGGGGTGGAGCCGATGTCCCCCGCCGTCGGCTCGGTGACCGTGGCGGGCAGCGTGTTTCCCGCCGCGGCCCGCCGTGCCGCCGGCACGCCCGACCAGCACGAGACACTCGCCACCTGACGATGCTGCACCGCGTCTGCCGGGTCTACGCGACCCTCGGCCTGGCCGTTCCCGTCCTCGGCCTCGCCACCGCGAGCGAGCTCCACGTCCCGGACAGTCCCTGGCTGATCATGTCGATCGCACTGACAGGTGCAGCTGCATGGGTGCTGGCACTGCTGGCACTGCTGGTTCTACCGGCCCAGGAACGTTCCCTCGCCCAGCTGGCAGAGTCCGCGGCCGGGACGGCGGCCGTCGAGCATGCCCAGACCGCGCACCTGGCCATGCCAACCGGTGCCTTCAACCAGCTCTGGGCGACGGTCACCGTCCTGATGATCCTCCGCCCCGGCCCCACCACGGAAGCGTGACCCATGACCGCCAACTCCATACCCGCGCCACGGCACACACGCAGGCCGCTGCGCGCCTCAGCAACCATCGAACTGGCCAGCCTCACCGTACTGTTGGTCAACATCGCCACCGGGAACTCCCAGCAGATTGCCGCGCTGTTCGGGCCCGTGCACGGGACCGCCTGGCTTTTCGGCATCCTGGCCACCCGGCGCGATCCACACCGCAGCACCGGCGCCACGCTGCGCGCCGTCATCCCTGGCATCGGAGGCCTGCTCGCGCTCCGTGCCCTGGAGCGTACCGACACGCAGGCCGCTCCCCACACCGGACCGGGGGCACGATGAAAGCCCGCCTCCCCGGCCTCGCGGTTACGGCGGCCCCGACCCTGGCGTTCGTGGCCGCCTACGGTGCCAACGGGCTGCGGACCGCCTTCGTAGCGGCCACAGTGACCGGTGTACTGGTCCTCGCCTGCGGTCTGCGGGCCCGCCGGTACCTCCAGCATGCGGCGGTCGGCGCGCTATTGGCGGTGACCTGCGCGGCCGTGGCGGTCGGTACCGGGCAGGCACGGGGCTTCTTCCTGCTGCCCATGCTGCTGCCCGCGGCCTCCTCAGCGGCCTGCCTGCTGTCGGTGCTGGCAGGCCGTCCCCTGGCCGGCCTGGTCGCGAACCGGGTCGTGGGCGGCCCACAGCGCTGGCGCTCGCACCCGCCCCTGCACCGCTTCTATCGCTGGATGACCGTGGGCATCGGCCTGGTATGCCTGGCGAGTCTGGCCGCGCAGGCCGCCCTCTACAGCCGCGCGGAGATCGCCTGGCTCGGTGTCCTCCACGTCGTCATGGCAGTGCTGTGGCCCGGGATCACCGCCGCCACACTGGCAATGTCACGCATGACCGTGGCCCGCCACCGCGACCCGGCCGCCTGATACAGATCCGGCATCCAGGGAATCGCAGGCGGTCCTGGCGCTGTACGCGGCATGGCCCGCACATAGAGGACTTCTTGCCTAGGTGATCAGCAGGTGGGCTGGCCGTGTTCGGCGACTGCGGCGGTGGCCGAGCCAGTCCAGAATGGCGCACGGCAGGTGAGGTCATCGAGCAGCCCTGTGCCCACGTGCGCGCAGTCCCGCCACTGCGCACCGGGCACCACCCGCGTCGGCAGTGCGCCATGAGCTATCCGCAGTACCCGGGTGCGCGAGTTCGGGTACCGGACGCACCGGCTCAGGGGGATGCGCTACTCAGAACGAGTGAGACGACCCGATACCGGCGGCGGAAGTCGGACACGAACTTCTCCACGTCGCCGTGCGCCAGGGACGCCTGTATCGCACGGTGACACCCCCGGTGGGCGAGTTCCTCGCCCACCGGGCGTATCCCGGGTTCACTCCAGGCCCTCACATGCTCCTGAGCCCACAGCGTCTAGATACGGGACTCAAGGAGGTAACGGCGCAGGCTGCCAGGCGAGCTGGGCCGCGTCGCACAGTTCGTCACCGTCGAGGTGGCCCTCCACCGCGGCCTCTGCATGCCGGCCAGCCGCAGCCACCACCTGGTCCCACACGTACAGCTCGTCGGTGGCCTGGTGCCACAGGCAGCCCTCGCGGGCGCATGTGTCCGGCTCCTGGGCTGCGGTGAGGGACCGCACGACCTCGGCACGTACGGCGGGCGGCAGGACACGGCCGCGGCGTACGGCGAACAGCAACAGGATCGAAGTAGCCTTGTTAACGAGTAGTGGTTCTAGCTCAACTTCCGTGACGCGTGCCCCCTGAGTGACAGCTGCGGTTTCCTGGGCGCCTTGGGAGACCCGAACACGATCTGTGGCCAAGGTTGTTGGGTCGGCAGTTGGGCACGAGGAAGGGGCCGGGCGCCGACTGAAGAAGCTGCTGGCACCGCCCCGGGATCGTTGGTCATACGAGTTCGAGGAGGTAGTACCGATGCCGCTCCGCCATCCGCGCCCCGCAATGCGTGACCTGTTGTATCTGTCCGAGTCAAAGATGGAGGTCTTGGTGCCTCAGCTCCCGGGGCGGGTCCGTGAGCGACTCGGTCTCGAAGCGGGTCTCAATGCGGGTGTGTTGTCGCTGAAGGCATCATTGTCCAATGATAACCGGACGTCACTCGTCGGAGCGCTGAACGCGGTAGTGAGGATGATCGAGCGGAAGCACGGTCATCAACATCGGACCGACCAAGGATTATCGGTCGGCAGCTGGATTGAGTTCGAGGAAGAATTCAGGTTCGGTAGCGCATGGCCTGGCAGTGGGGAGGGCCGTGACCGTCCAGTGGTCGACGGGCTTGTCTATTTCGCCGCCGCTCAATACCCGCAGCACCCACCGTTTGCGCTGGTCGGATCGTTGGCCCATCTTCTGGACCGTCGGCGACCGACGAGCGATGGAGACTCGGACAGCCAACAAGTCGGTCGCCTCTACATCGAAGCCATCCGTGCCTACGCCCAGGCTGTGCAGGAACTTCCCGGCCGCGCAGCGATCGGAGACCTCTCAACGCTCGGCTCCACTGACCGTGCCCTATCCGCCGTAATACTTTTGTGCGAGATCGACGCGCCGCATGCGGAAGGGTGGGCACCACCGGTACGACTTGCCGGACTTGCACGGATCCTCGCAATCGACGAATTCGGCACCATTCTGGCGACCCCTCTCTATATCGAATACGCATCGCGCTGACCGCTGGAACCTGTAGGCAGCCAGGTGCACGCCTCGCCGACTCAGCCTTCTGATTTCAGCAACGGTCAGTAAGCAAGCACAGGTTGCTTCAGGACCTGAATCCTCGTTCCGGTTTAGCTTCTGGATGCTGTTGCTCTTCCCCACACCATGGGGACCCGCGTGAGCAGGAGTTGGAACCCTGCACGCCCGATCACCTGACGCGTGAGCGTCTTGATCCGGTTGACATGACGTCGACGACACCTGAGTTCCAGAACACCGCAAGGCCGACGATAGCAACCGATAGCCTGCCGCTGGACTGCACAACGCGTGGACAACGCAACCGATTTGACGGAAAGGCCGGATTCCATGAAAGTGAGTGCAATCCACTCCACAGCCGGGCCGAAGCCACAGGTCGCCGCCTGTGGTCCCCGCGCACGCGGGGGTGATCCCGGCGCCGGGCGCCCCCTCTCCGACCAAGAAGCGTGGTCCCCGCGCACGCGGGGGTGATCCCCCGCCGCAAGCGCGCGATCCTCCGGGAGCGACGTGGTCCCCGCGCACGCGGGGGTGATCCCTTCTCCCGCGGCGTCAGCACCGTCGCCGAGGCGTGGTCCCCGCGCATGCGGGGGTGGTCCCGGGATGGGTTTCGGCTTCCGCACCCCGCCAACGTGCTCCCTGCGCATGCGGGGGTGGTCCCGTGTGTCGGAACTGGTGCGGGTGAATGTGCGGGTGCTCCCCGCGCATGGGGGGTCCCGTGTACGCCGACCGGCGTAACGCTGATCTGGAGTGCTCCCCGCGCACGCGGAGGGGGTGATCCCGACCTTGGCACAGGAGCAGGTGAAGGAGTGCCGTGGTCCCCACGCATGCGGGGGGTAATCCCCAGGTCTTGGGCCGCGTCCCGCCAGCGCTGCCAGACGTAGGCCCAGCGTCCCGGTCCACAGCCACCCCGTCCCGGGCCCCGGCGCCCGCCATAGACGCCACCCACGCCCAGGGGGTTGAGCAGTGGTCGACGAGGTGCACGACGTGATCACCCCGGCCGCCGTCGGCCCCCAGCGCTACCAGGACTCCTACCGCGCAGACGACTCTGCCCCGGGCAAGGCCCGCCGCGACGTCGCGATCTACCTCCGCACCTGGCACCTGGACACCCAGGTCGACCCCGCCAGCACGGCCGCGGGCTGCTCCTCGTGGATGCCCTCGCGTTCCGGTGGGCACCGTCAAGCTGGTCACCGGCAAATGAGTCTGGGCCGAACTCTCCCTGCGGATGGGGTGATCCTGTGACTGCGAACCTCCAGGGGCCCGACGGGTTATGGCCTCCGGCCGCCGCATCGAGGAAGCCAGCCACCGACGACCTGCACGACACGTGGGCACAGGGCCGCCTAGCGCGTGTCTCTTTGACGGGCTGATCAGTTGACCGGATGTGTTCGTCCGATTAGTGATCACCGATGCGATGTGGGACCGGATCGAGCCGCTGATGCCGGCCGATCCGGTCCGGGGCCGGTGGTGGGCCCACCACCGTCGCACCCTTGAGGCCATCGCCTGGAAGTACCGCACCAACTCGCCCTGGCGGGACCTGCCGAAAGAGTTCGGCCCGTTCCAGACCGCCCACAAACGCCTGATCAGGTGGGCCGTGGACGGCGCCTGGGAGAAGATCCTCTCTTCCATCCTGGCAGCTGCGGACGCCGACGACGGCATCGACTGGACCGTGTCCGTGGACTCCACGGTTGTCCGGGCCCACCAACACGCCGCTGGGGCACGCAAAAGGGGCGGCCCGCTCTGGCGAGCCCTCCGATCACGCACTCGGACGCTCACGCGGAGGGCTCCACCAAAGTCCACCTGGCCGCGGATGGTGGAGCTCGGCCGCTGGCATTCACCGTTACCGCAGGCCAGGCCGGTGACGCACCCGCCTTCGAGGCGGTGATGGCCCGCATCCGGGTGCCCCGAACAGGTCCGGGCAGGCCGCGGACCCGCCCCTTCGCCGTTCTGGCCGACCGGGCCTACTCGTCCCGAGCCATCCGCAAACACCTGCGCCGCCGGGGCATCCGCGCGATCATCCCGCAGCCGTCCGACCAGATCGGCCATCGTTTGCGGCGAGGTCGACTCGGTGGCCGTCCGCCGGGTTTCGACCGTGAGGGCTACAAGCAGCGGAACACCGTCGAGCGGTGCATCAACCGCCTCAAGCAGTGGCGCGGCCTGGCCACACGGACCGACAAACTCGCCATCGCCTACCAGGCCGCACTCCATCTCGCCGGCATCCTCATCTGGATCCGACGCTGACCAAGAGACAGAACCTAGACGTGATGCTCACCAACCTGGCCCCGAACCTGAAGCTGATCATGGCGATCACCAGTCCGCTCAGTGGCCTCGAGCCGGCGCAGTAGGCGCGTACAGCCGGTTTCACCGCCACGCCACCCGGACCCGAGGACGCCACCGGTTGCCTGACGGCGACACGGTGTTGACCGGCCTGTTGTTCGCGGCTAGCAGGCGCAAGTGTGCGGGCCGTGCGCGGTGGCGGCGGGTTGCCGTGGCGTTGGCCCCCAGTCCTGCGGGCTGCTCGTCATACAGCCAGGGCTTCTGTCAGCTGAGCTCGCGGCTGGCCGGTGAGGCTCTGTTCCAGCGACGTGGCCCGGGTACGGACCAGCCCCGTCCTGAATCCCTGGGGTAGCTGCTGCCAGACCGTGACCGCTAGGTCGGCCGCGCTCTGGGGATCGCGGTCGGCCTGGAGGCATTGCGCGTTGTCCAAGGCCAGCAGGGCCCGGGTCATGACCGATGGCGACGTGGTCAGCGCCAGTGCAGCTTCTTGCTCGGCAAATGCGTGCTTGCTCTCTCCGAGCAGCGTGTATGCCTGGGACAGATGCACGCTGTGCTTCTGCGCCGGGTATCCGAACGAGTTGTCGGCGAGGCCGTTGCGGTCCAGCTGGTCGAGTGTGCGGCGGGCCTGGGCGATGGCACGCCGGGCGCCCCAGACGTCGCCGGTCGCGGCCAGCGCCCGGGAACTGACGGCCGCTGCCAGCGCCGCAGCCGCGCTCGGGCTGGTACCGGCGACACGGGGGGCCCGTGCGGCGAGTTCAGCCGCGGCCCGTGGTGCGCCGTAGTTGAGCGGGACCATGGCGTGCCGGGCAAGGACCCACGCCAGCATCTGGCCGTCGCCGGACTCGGCGGCGGCGCGTTCTGCCGTGGCGAACCAGCGCTGGGCGTCCTGCTGGTCGCCCCGGTCGTGCTGAATGATTGCTACCAGCCCGGACAGACCGGCGGCGGTACGCACCACGGTGAACCGGTCCCGTGCGGTGTGGGGGCATTGCAGCACCTCACGTAACAGGGCAAGGTCCTGCTGCATCTCGGCCAGGACAGGCTGGTTCCGTTTCGCTGAGAAGTTCCCCTTCCACCAGCCCTGACCGCAGCCACCAGTAGCCAACAGTTCCGAAGCCACCGGGGCGCCCCCCACAACCGGTATCCTGCCGCTGTATCAGCACAACACGCAGACACATCAAGCGATTTGGCGGGATGGCCGGGACCCGTGAAAGTGAGTGAAATCCACTCCGCAGCCAGCTGAACCCGCAGGTCGCTGCCGTGGTCCCCGCTCGTGCGGGAGTGATCCCTTCATGACCTCGTTGGCGGCGGGCGCCACGTTGTGGTCCCCGCGCGCGGGGGGTGATCCCAGCCAAACAGCCGTCGCGGCACGCTCCCCGACGTGGCCCCCGCGCACGCGGGGGTGATCCCGTCTCGGTGGGCTCGGTCGACCAGGAGCTGAGGTGGTCCCCGCGCATGCGGGAGATGATCTTTGGGACTCCCCGCGTATGCGGGGACAACCGCATACGCTGCACGGTTCGTCGTCTCATACAGCACTACCTGCTTAGACGGTGTTTCACTTGGTGAGTCGTCGGTAGTTGATGAGGCTGGTAGCGATGGCGGTGAAGGCGAGGAAGTGTTCGGGCTTGCGTTCGTAACGGCGGTGGAGCCGGCGGGAGCCGGAAAGCCAGGACATGGTTCGCTCGACGACCCATCGGTGGCGTCCCAGACGTTGCGAGTTCTCCACACCGCGCCGGGCGATACGAGGTGTGATTCCGCGCTCGCGGAGCCATCGCCGCAGGTGGGGGTAGTCGTAGCCCTTGTCGCCGTGGAGCTTGTCCGGGCGTCTGCGGCGCGGTCCTCGGCGACTGCGGATCGGGGGTATGGAGGCGACGAGCGGCTTCAGCGCGAGACTGTCATGGGTGTTGGCGGCGGAGATGGCGACCGCGACCGGAAGACCGCACCGGTCGGTGACGAGGTGGATCTTCGATCCGTTCTTGCCACGGTCGGTCGGATTCGGTCCCGTCAGGATCCCCCTTTGAGGGCCCGGACACTGACCGAGTCGATGGCGAAGCGTGACCAGTCCAGACCTCCCTGGGCGCCGAGTTCGTCCAGGATCACCCGGTGGAGACGGGCCCAGACGCGGTCCGCACTCCAGTGGGCAAAGCGCCGGTAGACGGTCGGCCAGGCCGGCCCGAAGACGGGCGGAACCTGCCGCCACGTGCAGCCCGATGTCGCCACGAACACGATCGCGGCCAGACACTCACGGTCCCCTGACCGCCGACGACCACCCCCTTGCGGACGTATCACCACCGTCTCAGGCACCACCCGCCGGAACAACTCCCACAACTCATCCGGCACCAACCGCTCAGCAAGACTCGCCATGCCCAGCACAACGACCCGCGCCTCCAAAGGAAACGGCGTCTTACGCAGGGATCCGCCCCCTTGACCGGAGCGAACTGCTGCATGACTCTGGCGTTGTCCCCGCCCGTGCGGGGGTGGCCCCTGGGAAGCTTGACTCTCAAGTGGTTCGTTTCCGTGTTCCCCGCGCATGCGGGGCTTGAAGTGCTGCCGTACAGCACCCGCTGCACCACGTCCGGACAGGGCCTGATGGTCTGTGCGTATCTCTCTCGGGCATCCGGGAAGCTCGACTCGTCGGCGCTCCGGAGCAGTTACGCAGATCAGTCAACTGGGAAGCTTGACTTTCTACTGGAACCCCGGCTATCCGAACAGGCGTTGGCGTTGACAGCACATCGTCTTGCCCCCACGCTGCCTAGCATGCGCCAAGGAGCAGCGCCACTCGTGCGGCCCCTGACGCACGAAGGCCGGGCCCGTCCTCCTCGCTGCCACGGGGAGAAGTGGACGAACCCGGCATGTCATCCGCAAAATGAAATGCAATGAAAGGATACAACGTGATTCGTTCACGCGCATTAGTGCCCGTGCTGCCGGAAACTCCGGCAGCACGGATCAGTTTGATCTCTGCGACACTCAGCACCTTCGCCTCCGCCCCGTCCCCCTACACGTCATGGGCAGGGGTGGTCGTCGTCATCGTCGTGGTGTTGCTTTGGCCGACGACATTGAAGGAGCGCGGCGTCTAGGCAGCGAACAGTGCACCCAGGGTTGGCTCACGTCGCCCTGGGTGAGCCCTTTGGAACCATTGCGCCGGTTTCGCCAGTCATTTATCACGTCACCAGGCGCTGCTCCATCGATTTCCGATGTTGCAGGTGAACCGACGGGGCAGTCATGTTTCATACGGGCATGAGGTCCAGTTCCACTCAAGGCGGCTTCCCTTGGCACGAGTTATCTCCGCCGGCTCGAAGCGCTTGGGCAAAACATGAACGCGATACGGATAACTGGCTTCCGCTGTGGCGACACATGGCGGACAGCGGTGCAGTTGCCGGGATGCTGTGGGAGCACTGGATACCCCACTGCGTGAAGGAGCTGGTAGCCGACGCTCTTCCCGCTGGCGAGGCAGACGCCTACAAGCTGGTTCGGTTCCTGGCTTGCGCGCATGACGCCGGGAAGTGCACCCCGGCCTTTGCCTGCCAGGTCGAGTCACTGGCCGCCCGCATGCGGGAGGGGGGGCTCGATATGCCGCTCGCCAGGGAGTATGGGCAGGACCGCAAACTGGCACCGCATGGGCTGGCTGGCCAGCTGCTGCTCCAGGAGTGGATGGCGGATCGCTTCGGGCTGCGAGGCCGCGCCGCTGGCCAGTTCGCAGTCGTGGCGGGTGGCCATCACGGAACCCCACCAGATCATCAACAGATCCATGACCTTCAGCTTCGTCCCCATCTCCTGCGTCATCCGGGGCCAAGCCAAGCCGTGTGGCACCAGGTCCAACACGAACTCATGGACGCTTGCGCCTCGTTCACCGGGGCGACAGACCGCCTCCCGGAGTGGCGGGACGTGCGCTTGCCGCAGCCGGTGCAGGTCATCCTCACAGCCGTCGTCATCGTTTCCGACTGGATCGCCAGTTCCCCCGATCTGTTCCCCTATGAACCTGAGTCCTGGAAACCTGATGGGCCGGAGGGTGAGCGGCGAAGAGTGCAGGCTGCGTGGAGAGGGTTGGATCTCCCCCGGCCTTGGCAGCCGGAGGAGCCTGGCGTGGACATCGAGGAGTTGTTCGCGCAGCGGTTCCCCCAACTGCGGGGGGCACCAGTCCGCCCGGTGCAGTCCGATGCCGTACGCGTCGCCCGGTCCATGCCGACGCCTGGCCTGCTGGTGATCGAGGCTCCGATGGGTGAGGGCAAGACGGAGGCTGCGCTCGCCGCGGCGGAAGTCCTGGCGGCGCGCTCTGGCGCTGGCGGTGTGCTGCTTGCTCTCCCTACTCGGGCTACTGGTGACGCCATGTTTCCGCGGCTTCTGGACTGGCTGGGGCAACTGCCGGAAGCAGCGGATGACGGGCGGCGGTCGGTCGTGCTCGCCCACGCCAAAGCGGCACTCAACCAGCAGTGGGCGGGACTGCTGCGTCAAGGGAGGCAGGCGATCACCGCCGTTGATCTCGACGGTGAGCAACAGGGCCATGCGAGCAGGGCCAGACCTGCTGGTCTGCAGGCCCACCAGTGGTTGCGGGGGCGTAAGAAGCAGTTGCTGGCTTCGTTCGCTGTGGCCACCGTGGATCAGCTGCTTTTCGCTGGCTTGAAGACCCGGCATCTGGCGCTGCGCCACCTGGCGGTGGCAGGCAAGGTCGTCATCATCGACGAGGTACACGCCTACGACGCTTATATGGGGCGCTACTTGGACCGGGTACTTGAGTGGCTGGCGGCGTACCGGGTGCCGGTAGTCCTGCTTTCGGCAACGCTTCCGGCGGACCGTCGACGCGCTCTGGTGGCCGCGTACGCCGGCCCCTCTGGAGTTGACGCCGAGACGGTTGTCGACGGCTATCCGTTGATCACCGCCGCGTCACCCGGCTGTCCGGTCAACACTGCTCGTCCCCATGCCGCCTCGGGGCGATGCGTGCCGGTGGCGATGGAGCGTCTGGACGACGACGTTGCCGTGCTGGTTGAACGGCTGGATGAGGAACTGGCCGATGGTGGCTGCGCGTTAGTGATCCGCAACACTGTGGACCGGGTCCTGGAGACAGCAGAGGCTCTTCGGGCACGGCTCGGTCCCGACCATGTGACCGTCACGCATTCCCGGTTCCTGGCTGCCGACCGGGCCGCGAACGATGCCGATATGCTGCGCCGGTTCGGCCCGGACAGCCGGGAACGGCGGCAGCGTCACGTAGTAGTCGCCAGTCAGGTAGCGGAACAGTCACTCGACATCGATTTCGATTTGCTGGTGACGGACTTGGCTCCCGTGGACCTGGTCCTGCAGCGTATGGGGCGCCTCCATCGGCATTCTCGTCAGCGCCGGCCGCGTTTGGCTCAGGCGCGTTGTCTGGTGACTGGAGTGGTGGACTGGCAGGCTCCTGTCCCGCAACCGATCGATGGAACGAAGGCCGTCTACCGCAGCGAGTACGTCTTGTTGAGGACGCTGGCCGTACTCGGCCCCCATCTGGACGGGCAGCCTCTCGTGCTCCCAGACAGCATCAGCTCTCTGGTGCAGTCTGCCTACGGCGAGGAACCCGTTGGGCCGACGGCTTGGGCCCAGGCATTGAGCGAGGCGCACGCCGCCCACAAGCGACTGATCTCCGGAAAGCAGGAGAAGGCCGAGGCATTTCTCCTGGATCCGGTGCGCCGGGCAGGCCGCCCGGTGTACGGCTGGCTGGACGCAGCCGCCGGCGACGTGGACGACAGCCGGGTCGGCCACGCCCAAGTACGCGACAGCGAGGAGACTTTGGAGGTCTTGGTTGTCCAGCGGCAGGCCGACGGGCGACTTACCACCGTGCCGTGGCTCGCCGATGATGCTGCAGGTAAGCGGGGTGAATTGGAGCTGCCCACGGACTTCGCACCCAGCCAACGCGCAGCCGAGGCCGTAGCCGCGAGCGCGCTGACACTGCCAAGACGTTTCAGCTCGCCGTGGATGATCGACCGTACGATCCCGGAGCTCGAGCGATTCCTCGTCCCCGCTTGGCAGGCGAAGGACTGTCCATGGCTGGCAGGGGAGCTAATTCTCGTTCTCGACGCCAATCGTCAGACCGATCTGGCAGGCTTCCGTCTCATCTACAGCCGCGCTGACGGGCTGCGGGTGACGTCTTCGGACACGCCCGTCAGCAGTCGCTGCACGTCCGGCGAGCCTGGCCAGGCCAGTGCATCCGAAGGCGGTCGTGCGGTACAAGACACAGTCCGTGGGGAGACGTTGGATGCACCGAGCCAGAGAACATCCACAACGCAGTACGCGGCCGACGGCCAGCCCGCTGCGGCTGATGTTTGCGTTGACGAGGGCACTGTGGTGACCCACCC
>NZ_JBJHPC010000501.1:0-5349 GCF_045257485.1 Streptomyces sp. YS-3
CTCCAGCGACCGCTGCCACCCGCACCCGCTGATCCGCCCGTCCCGCCCTAGGAGTTGCCCCCTTGGCCACCACCGGTCTGCCCCGCTCCACCCAGGTTGACGTCGCCCGCGTCACCGAGTCGCTGGAGATGATCGCCCCGCTGTGGAGCGTGTGGATCCTGATGACTCTGTCCGCCCAGCCCCTGCGCTACGCGGAGATCAAGCCGCGCCTGCCCTGGCTGAATGACGGCACCCTCCACCCCAAGCTGCGCCGTCTCGCCGACGCCGGACTGGTCGAGCGCACCGAAGTCTCCCAGGGCCACGTCACCTACGGCCTGACCGCACGCGGCACCGACCTAATGCCTGTCCTGACCGTGATCGCGGCATGGGGCGAGACGTACCTGGAAAAGCCGGTGGTGAAGAACAAGGGCACCGGGAAGCTGGAGCCGCTCGCCAAGGTCGCGCCGGCGCAGAACATCGAGGATGCCCTCGCGCTGATCGGTCCCCGGCACGCCACGCCGATCTTGTGGGTGCTCAAGGACCGCGGCGCCTCCAGCGCCAAGGCCCTGTCCGCCGCGGCGATGCCGGGCTACCGGCTCAGCAACGTCTATCCCCAGGTGGACCGCCTGGTCGGGGACGGCCTGGTCCGCAAGGACGGCCGGGCCTACGAGCTGACCGCCACCGGCCACGCGCTCGCCCCGGTCTACCGGGCTCTGAGTGCCTGGGCCGCGGGACGCCCGCTCGACGACGCCGACACCCACCCCCTGTGGGCCACGGCCCCCGTCCCGGTGGTGACGCAAGCGGCGTCCGGTCCCTGGCTGACGACCCAGCCCCGCGTATCGGGACCTGCCACTGCCGTGACCCCAGCCGCGCACCCCGCCGCGCTCGCCATTCAGCCTGCGGTCTCATCGGCCACAGCCTGGAAGGGCGGCGACCTGTTCTCGCACCAGATACCGGCACGCCCCATCGCCCTCCCGCAGACGCAGGGGCCGCGCCGATGACCCACATCATCCTCGCCGACCAGGCGCAGGCACGCCGCGCGATCCGGGCATTGTCGCTGCCCGCACTGGTCCGCCTGGTCACCGAGATCGACGACAACGGCCCCATCAGCCGACGCCGCGGCAGCCTACAGAGCGCCTTTGACGACCTCAGTGCCCACCAGCTGCGTCACGCCATCGACCGGGCTCGCGAGTTCGGCCTCGTCTACGGCGACGAGGACGAACGAGTCCGCTACCGGCTCACCGACCGCGGCGAGGAACTGGCCGAGGTGTACGACACGGCCGCCCGGTGGGCCCGTGCCCATCAATTCCCCACGCTGGCCACGGACTTCGTCACCCGGGTTCAGCACACCCTCGACCTGCTCAGCCACACTCCGGCACTCGCACATGCCACTGCCTGGTCCGGTGACGCGAGCGGCATGCTCACCCCTGGGGGAGCGGTCCTTGGCCGTGACGCCATCGTTGCCCTCGATGGCCCGCAGAGCGCCCTGGGCGCCTGGCTTAAGACTCATGCGTACGTCCTGCACCCCACGGCCCTCCACTCCTCCCATGCGGCGGATGAGTGGGAGATCGCTGCGTGAGACCCAGTGCCGGGCCCCGGCATGCCCGCCGGCCTGCCTCCACCCTGCTGCGGGGCATCTACCTGCCCCGCAGCATGGACGCCGGCGCCTTCGCGATGACGACGTACGGGATCCCACTGCTCGTGCTCGCCACCACCAACTCCGCGTCCCTGACCGGCTTGGCGTTCGCGCTGGAGTGGGTGCCGCGCCTGGGCGCGTTCGCCGTCGCCGGAGCGATGGTCGACCGCCACGGCACCACCCGCGTGCTGCGCACGGCTTCCTTCCTTCGGGCCTTGGTCGTAGTGGCCGCCGCGTTCGCCCTGCCACAGATGGCGGCCGGGGTGGCCACCACTGCCGCTGTCATGCTGCTCGCCGCCACGAGCGGCGTGCTCACGGAGTTCTCCTACATCGCCGCCGAGACGGCGGGAGGCATCGCCAGCCGTCAGGCCGGCGAGCGCGCCCACCGGGTGCAGTCGGTGCTCCTGGGCATTGATCAGGTCGGCACTCTGGCCGGTCCGGCTGTCGCCGGCCTGCTGCTGGAGCGGGCGGGGGCCGCCGGAATGCTCGTCACGATCGCTGTCTTCTCGCTCCTGGCGTGCGCCTTCGCCCCCCGGCAGTACGCCACCCGGGCCGAGAAGCCGCAGCCGGTCCTCGCGGGGCTGCGCACCGGATGGACGACCTTGCGCGCGCTGCCCGCGCTGGGCTGGCTGGTGTGCGGACTGACCCTCTCCAACTTGGCGGTCGGTCTGCTCCAGGCCGCTGCCCCCGTGATCGTGGTGAAGGAGTTCGGACACTCCAGCGCGGACGTGGGCCTGATCTGGTCGGTGGCCGCCGTCGCTTCCCTGCTCACGGTCGCGGTGTGCCGCCGAGCGATCGACCGTTTCGGCCTGTGGCCGGTCGGGGCGCTCTCCGCCACCGTCGCGGCCAGTGCGTGCCTGGCAGTGTCCCTCGCTCAGACCTACACCGCCTATCTCGTGCTCATCGCGGTGCTCATGGCCGGCGAGGGCGGCATGACGGTAGTGCTGCGCACACTGCGCTCCCACCTCATCCCGCAGCAGGTGTTCGGCGCCACCCTCTCGCTGACGATCCTGCTGCTCCTGCTGCCGTTTCCGCTGGCCGGTGTCCTGGTCGCATCGGTTCCGCCCGCCCTGCTCGGCCACGTGATCACCGCCTGCGCGGTGCTACAGGCCCTGGGCCTGCTCACGGCCTTCTCCCGGCTGCGCACCCTCCCCGTTCTGCGCGCCCGTCTCGCCTGACCTCACCCCACCCCTGCTGTCCGCTCTCCCGGAGATCAACCCGATGCCCATGCCCGCCGCCCAGGCCGTCATACCCGTCGCCCGCCCCTCCTTTCGCGCGGGATCCAGGCCCACGATCACCGATCAGTTCCTCGCTTTCGACGCCGCTCATCCCTACGTCTACCGGGCCCTGGAAAGGCTGACGGCCGAGCGGCTGGCCGCCGGCGCCACCCGCATCGGGCTGAAGGAGTTGTTCGAGGCCCTGCGCTGGCGTCTCCCGCAGGGGCTGCGCGGGCTCAACAACAACTACACCGCCCTGTTCGCACGAAAGTTGATCAAAGACCACCCCGAGTGGGCCCCCGCCTTCGAGCTGCGCCGTCGGCGCACCCCATGAACCGCCACGCCGTAACCGAACTGCCCTCTACCTGACCCTATTTGGAGAGTTCTTGCCCACGATCCTCGTCGTTGCCACCACCGGTCCGGAGGCTCAGGACTACCGCGGATACTGCCTCGCAGCCGTCGCCCAGCGGTACGACATCGTCCTGATCACTCCCGCCGAGCCCACGTGGGAGCGGGAGTTCATCATCGACTTCGAGATCGCCGATCCCGACGACGCCCAGGCATTGGTTGATGCAGGCCAGGCCCTCGCCGGGCGCCACGACCTGGCGGGGGTGGTGACGTGGACCGAGTGGTACTTGGTTCAGACCGCGCGACTTGCCCGGTGCCTGGGTCTGCCGTCGAGTGGCCCCAAGGTGATGGAGGGCGCCCGCAACAAGGCAGTGGCCCGCTCCCTCTTCGCCCGCCACGGCGTGCCCTCCGCAGCTTCGATGACCGCACGTTCTCTGCTGGAGGCGGCGCTCGCCGCCGACACGATCGGCTACCCCATCGTGCTCAAACCCGCTTCCCGGGCGGCCAGCATCGGCGTCATCCGCGTCGACCGCGTCGAAGAACTCCCCGACGGCTTCGCGTTCGCCGCCGCCGGCGCACGCGACGGCATCGAGAGCATCGAGGTCCTGGTGGAGGAGTACCTCGACGGCCCAGAAGTCTCCGTCGAATGCGTCACCCACCGTGGTCACACCACCGCCGTCGCCGTCACCCGCAAGACGCTCGGCGCCCCGCCGTTCTTCGAGGAGATCGCCCACAGCGTGGACGCTGCCGATCCGCTGCTCGACCAGGTGGCGCCCGTCGCTGCCGCGGCCATCAAGGCGCTCGGCATCACCGACGGGGTGAGCCACGTCGAGATGCGCCTCGTGAACGGCCGCCCCCGCCTGATCGAGGTCAATGCGCGCATCGGCGGCGACATGATCGGCCACCTCGTGCAGCTGGCCACCGGTGTGGACCTGGCCCGCGCCGCCGCCGACACCGCCTGCGGCCAGACCCCCGACCTCGCCCGCACCCGGCACAGCGCCGCCGCGATACGGCTGCTCTACCCGAACACGTCCGGCACCCTCACCCGCTGCCACCTCGACGACGACTTCGCCGCAGACGCGCCCTGGCTGGACCAGATCACCTTCCAGCGCACGGTCGGCGACACGGTCACCCTGCCGCCCGACGGCGACATGTTCAGCGCCCGCGTCGGATTCCTCATCACCACAGCGGCCACCGCGCCAGAAGCCGAAGAGCGCGCCCGGACCGTGCAGGAACGTCTCGACCTCCCCACCGAGCCGCACATTCCCGGCGCGCGGTCCGTCCGCACGGGACACGCATGAGCGGCGGCCGTGACTACCCCTTCTTGGGCCTGCACCCCTTCGTACCGGCCGACGTCGCGTCCCGGCAGCAGTACGACGTACTGATCGCCCTCGGCGACCGATACCAAGTCCGGGAGACCCTCGGCACCCAGGACGCCCATCACATGTACGCCCTGCTGCTGGACAAGGCCGGACGCTGGGGCCTGGCGGGCGGCAGCCCGATCGTGGCCGTCCACGTGCTGCGCAACACCATCGCCGGGACCTTCCGTATCGAGCGCGCCGAACTGCCCACCCTCGCTGCGGCACAGGACTGGTTCGAGCAACGTGAGATGGGCAACCACCGGATCCTGAGCGATAGCTACGGCAGGCGGCCAGCCGACGGCCTCACCGAGGCCATCGACCGTGAACGCGGCCGACACCACCCGCAGTACGACCTGACCAAGGACACGCTCACGGGTCCCGACCCGAGCGACTCCTACTTCCTGTTCGAGCCCTCGGGAGCCGCCACCACCGAGGTGCACTGGCTCATCCAGCGCAGCCAACTGGGTGACGGCCTCTTCTGGTTGCGCGACGTGCTCCTGCCCAGCGCCCTGGCCACGCACCACTGGCTTACCGGCCACGGCATCACCTGCACGCCACCGCGGAGCTCCCGAGCCAGGCTCGCCGCAGCGCCCAGCGCCGCGCAGTCGACAGCGCGCCGGACTGCCGCACGCCGCTGAGCCGCCGACGGCCGCACCGGCTCACGCCCCCGACAGACCCTCCCCAACCTGGAGTTCCTCCTTGTCTATCCGCTCCGCCCGTTCCCTTGTCGCCCTTACCGTCGCCACTACCGTGACCGGCACGCTGGCCTGGGCCCCTGCCGCCTCGGCCCATGCTCCCGAGCCCACCC
>NZ_JBJHPC010000502.1:0-5313 GCF_045257485.1 Streptomyces sp. YS-3
CCGCCGCGGCCCGCCGTGCCCGCGCCCCGGACCCCTCTGCCGCCGTTCCCGGCGTCCCTTCCGCACCCCGCGCCGTCCATACCCGCGGCCGACGCCCCGGTGGGCGGGCGCCGCCGCGGCCGGGTCGTCGCGGCGGCCGTCTGCCTGGTCCTGGGGATCGGGCTGCTCGGCGGCGCCGCCGCCGGGAGCTGGCTGAGCGGGGAAGCCGGGGGAGCGGACCCCCGCGGCGGCTACACCGCCGCCCGCGAGATGTGGCACAGCACCCCCGTGGACACCCTCTTCCCGCCGACGCTCACCGGCAACGGCGCGGGCCCCGGCGGCGCCGACCGCGTATGGACCCGTATCGGGGTCGCCCCCGACTCCGGCTGCGCCGGAGCCCTCGACCCGCTGCTGCTCAAGGCGCTCCAGCCGGTCGGCTGCGCACGCCTGCTGCGGGCCACGTACACCGACGCCACCTCCAGCGCCGTCACCACCGTCGGGCTCGTCTTCACCGAGGCCGACCCCGACGCGATGGCGGCGCTGCGCGCCCGGTTCGCCGACGAGTCCCTGGGCGACCGCGACGACCTGATGCCGCGCCCGTACCCCGTCAGGGGCACCCCCGCCGCCCGTTTCGGGGACCGTCAGCGGGCCAGCTGGACCGTACGCGTCCTCACCGACGCCCCCGTCGTCGTCTACTCCGTCACCGGCTTCGCGGACGCCCGTACCGTCACCGACCCCCAGCCCGCCGACCGCGCTCTCGACGAGGGGACGACGGACGCGCCCGTCGAGGCGGGGCTCACCTACGACGCCAAGGGCATCGCGGACCGGGTGGAACGGGCCCTGCGCAAGACCGCCGCCACCGGAACGAAGAAGCCGTCATGACCACGCCCCGGGCCACCGCCCGCCGGTACCGCGCCGCCGCCCTCGCCGCCGGTGCCTGCCTCGCGCTCCTGCTGCCGTCCGCCCCCGCGCGGGCGGACGTCATCCGGGACCGCCAGTGGGAGCTGGCCGCCATGCACACCCAGCAGGCGTGGCGCACCACCAAGGGCAAGGGCATCACCGTCGCCGTGCTGGACACCGGTGTCGACGCCACCCACCCCGACCTCGCCGGACAGGTCCTCACCGGCAAGGACCTCGTCGGCTTCGGGGCCGGCCGGGGCAGCCGGGACTGGGCCCGGCACGGCACCGCCATGGCCGGGATCATCGCGGGCCACGGGCACGGGCCGGACCACGGGGACGGCGTCCTCGGTATCGCCCCCGAGGCCAGGATCCTGCCGGTCCGGGTGATCCTGGAATCCACCGACCCGGCGCGCAAGAAGGCGCGCGAGTCACGCGGCGGCGCGCTCGCCGAGGGCATCCGCTGGGCCGCCGACCACGGCGCCGACGTCATCAATCTCTCCCTCGGCGACGACAGCGCCTCCGCGCACCCCGAACCGTCCGAGGACGCCGCCATCCAGTACGCCCTCTCCCGGGGCTCCGTCGTCGTCGCCTCCGCGGGCAACGGCGGCGAACAGGGCGACCACGTCTCCTACCCCGCCGCCTACCCGGGCGTCATCGCCGTCGCCGCCGTCGACCGCTACGGCACGCACGCGGCCTTCTCCACCCGCCGCTGGTACGCCACCGTCTCCGCGCCCGGCGTGGACGTGGTGATAGCGGACCCGGACCGCAAGTACTACGAGGGCTGGGGCACCAGCGCCGCCTCCGCGTTCGTCTCCGGCGCCGTCGCCCTGATCCGCTCCGCCCACCCCGGCCTCTCCCCGGCCCAGATCAAGACCCTGCTCGCGGACACCGCCCGTAACGCGCCCCGCGGTGGCCGCGACGACGCCCGCGGCTACGGCAGCGTCGACCCGGCCGCCGCCCTCGCCGAGGGGGCCCATCTCAGGCCCGAGGTGCGCGCGAACACGGCGACGGGGCGCGCCCGCGCCTACTTCGGCAGCGGCCCCGACAAGGAGAAGGAGAGCGGTCACCGCGCCGACTGGCTCGCCGCCCTCGCGGCTGCCGCCGGGGCCCTGCTGCTCGCCGCGTCCTTCACCCTGTGGCGCGGCAGCCGCACGACCGGCCGGACCTGAGCCCCGGGGAAATCCCCTGGTGCGGGGGGCGGGGCGGCCCCCGGTTAGGCTCGTGCCGTGGCGCTCAAGAACATCCCGGACCCCGGTTTCTCCGACGACGACGGCACCGCCGACCCCGAACTCACGGCGGCGCTCGCCGCCTGGGATCAGGACAGGGGCAGCGGCGCGGCCCGCTCGCGCGTGCTGGCCGCGCTCAAGGACGCCCGGCTGCTCGTCCCCGTCGTCGCGGTGCTGGGCGAGGTGGAGACGGACGAGAACGGACTGCGGCGCGAGAAGACCAGCGACATGGCGGTGCCCACGCTCACCGCCGGCGACCGCAAGGCGCTGCCCGCCTTCACCTCGCTCGCCTCGCTGGCGCTGTGGGACCCCGAGGCCCGGCCCGTCGCCGTCCCCCTGCACCAAGCGCTCCAGGCCGCCGCCCACGAGCGCGCCGACACCGTCGTCCTCGACCTGGCGGGGCCCGTCGCCTACGAGCTGACGGGCGGGGCGCTGCTCGCCCTGGCCGAGGGCCGCACCAGCGCGGACCCGCTCGACGACCCGGCGGTCGTCGAGGCCGTGCGCACGGCCGTCGCCGCGGAGCCCGCCGTGCTCCGCGCCCACCTCGGCCCCGGCACCGCCGACGGCACGCTCGCCCTGGTCCTGGCCGAGGGCGCGGAGCCCGCGGAGGCCGCGCGCCGGGTCGCCGGGCTGCTCGCCGCCGACGAGGTGCTGCGCGCCCGTCTGGTGCGCGGCCTCGACCTCGCCCTGCTCCCGGCCGCCGCCCCGCGGCCCAACGAGCCCCTGTTCACGCGCTGAGCGCGGCGTACGTACGAAGGGAGCGCCCCCGGTCCTCCGGAGGCGCTCCCTTCCTACGTATGCGAGGGCCGGGACTAGCCGTACACCGGGCCCGTGTACTTCTCGCCCGGGCCCTGGCCCGGCTCGTCCGGGACGACCGACGCCTCACGGAAGGCGAGCTGGAGCGACTTCAGGCCGTCGCGCAGCGGGGCGGCGTGGAAGGAGCTGATCTCGGTGGTGCTGGCGTCCAGCAGACCGGCCAGCGCGTGCACGAGCTTGCGGGCCTCGTCCAGGTCCTTGTGCTCGTCGCCCTCCTCCGTCAGGCCGAGCTTCACCGCGGCGGCGCTCATCAGGTTCACGGCGACCGTGACGATCACCTCGACGGCCGGGACCTCGGCGATGTCGCGGGTCATGGTGTCGAAGTCGGTGGTCTCGGGGGACTGGGGGGAGGTCTCACTCATGCCCCACACGATAGGCGCTGCGCGGGTGTGCGCACGATTGGCCCCCATGCCGGTGTGCTGCTAACCTGGTGTAACGACCGGCCAGGCACTCCCATGTGCCCGGCCCACAAGTGGAGGCTCCGATCTCCCACCCGACCACCCTCCGGGGCGGCGGGTCATCCGGTCAGACGGTAGCCATCGTTCCGTACGGACGATGGAGCCGTCCGATGTGCGCCCCGCGGTTGACCGCGGCGGTGCTCCGGTAGTCCATGGAGCCCCGCCTGTGTCCCGTCCGGGGCATTTTTCATGTGCCGTGATGGTTGGTCCGAAGTGAAAGTACGCGCTTGTCTGCCAGACGGGCGTGTGGTGCTACCGAGGAGGATCCATCAGCGCCGAGCCCCGCATCAACGACCGGATTCGCGTTCCCGAAGTGCGTCTGGTCGGTCCCAGCGGCGAGCAGGTCGGGATTGTTCCGCTTGCCAAGGCCCTGGAGCTCGCACAGGAGTACGACCTGGACCTGGTCGAGGTCGCGGCGACCGCCCGTCCGCCCGTGTGCAAGCTCATGGACTACGGGAAGTTCAAGTACGAGTCGGCCATGAAGGCCCGTGAGGCGCGCAAGAACCAGGCGCACACGGTCATCAAGGAGATGAAGCTCCGGCCGAAGATCGACCCGCACGACTATGACACCAAGAAGGGTCACGTCGTCCGGTTCCTCAAGCAGGGCGACAAGGTCAAGATCACGATCATGTTCCGTGGTCGCGAGCAGTCCCGGCCGGAGCTCGGCTACCGACTGCTGCAGCGTCTCGCGGAGGACGTCCAGGACCTCGGCTTCGTCGAGTCGAGCCCGAAGCAGGACGGCCGGAACATGATCATGGTCCTCGGTCCGCACAAGAAGAAGACCGAGGCGATGGCCGAAGCCCGCGAGGCGCAGGCCGCCCGCAAGGCGGAGCGCCAGGGTCACCCGGCCGACGCGGAGGGCTCCGCGGAGGAGCCCGTCGCCGAGGCGCCGGCCGAGGAACCCGCCGAGGCCTGATCCCGGGCAGCCCGCCCAGGACTACCGATACATATGACGCTCCCGCGCGCCGGTCTCCGGACCGGCTGGGGGCGCCACTGACGAGGAGATAACGGCGCTATGCCGAAGAACAAGTCGCACAGCGGTGCCAGCAAGCGCTTCAAGATCACCGGCTCCGGCAAGGTGCTCCGTGAGCGTGCCGGCAAGCGCCACCTGCTCGAGCACAAGTCGTCCAAGCTGACGCGTCGCCTCACCGGCAACGCCGAGATGGCCCCGGGCGACGCCAAGAAGATCAAGAAGCTTCTCGGCAAGTGACGTTTCTCCGCCCCCGGTGACCGGGGGCGGAACGTCGAGACCGGGACCTATTCGAATTCGGGCCGTGTGATCACCGACCACGGCCCCGCTACAAGGAGTTAACAAGTGGCACGCGTCAAGCGGGCAGTCAACGCCCACAAGAAGCGCCGGGCGATCCTCGAGGCGGCCTCCGGCTACCGCGGTCAGCGTTCGCGCCTGTACCGCAAGGCCAAGGAGCAGGTCACCCACTCGCTGGTCTACAACTACAACGACCGCAAGAAGCGCAAGGGCGACTTCCGTCAGCTGTGGATCCAGCGCATCAACGCCGCTGCCCGCCAGAACGGCATGACGTACAACCGCCTCATCCAGGGTCTGAAGGCCGCCAACATCGAGGTGGACCGCAAGATCCTGGCCGAGCTCGCGGTCAACGACGCCAACGCGTTCGCCGCGCTCGTCGAGGTCGCGCAGAAGGCGCTTCCGAGCGACGTCAACGCCCCGAAGGCCGCGTAAGCGCCTCACGGCTTGTTGAGCCGGACCCGGACCCGCAGGCCATCGGCCTGCGGGTCCGGGTGCGTTGGGACCCGGGCCCTTGTTCGTCCGCCGGCCGTCTGTGGCTGGTCGCGCAGTTCCCCGCGCCCCTGAAAGCGCCCGTTCGGGGCGCCCAGGGGATTGCCGCGCAGCGGCATTCAAGGGGCGCGGGGAACTGCGCGACCAGCCCCCACCGACCCGCAGACGAACACCGGGC
>NZ_JBJHPC010000503.1:0-5311 GCF_045257485.1 Streptomyces sp. YS-3
GCTCGGCCCCGCCCAGCAGCGGCGCGCTCCCGATGCGCTCCACGACCGGGCCGTCCACGCCCAGCAGCCGCAGGGCGCGGGCGAGGACCGGGCCGAGGGCGCGGGCGGCGCCGTCGTCGACCTTGAAGGCGAGCGCCCGGCCGTCCGGCAGCGCCACCGCCTGCACCGCCTCCGCGCCCATCTTGGACAGCACCCCGGGCACCTCGCGCATCAGCCAGGTGTCGGGGCGGCGGGTGCCCGCCACGTACTCGGGGTGCGCGCGCATCGCGTCCGCCACCCGGCGCTCCGGCGTCCCGGGCTCGGCCAGCACGAACGTACGGAAGGCGCGGGCCAGACCCGTCAGGCTGATCGCCATCAGGGGCGCCCCGCAGCCGTCCGTGCCGACCGTCGCCACCGGCTCGCCCGCCGCCGCCTCCACGCCGTCGTGGACGAGGCGCTGGAGCGGGTGGGCGGGGTCGAGGTAGGACCGCTCGTCCCAGCCGTTGAGGCGGCAGGCGGCGAGCATGGCCGCGTGCTTGCCGGAGCAGTTCATGGTGACCCGGTCGCGGACCTGGCCGGCCGCCAGGTACGTCTCGGCCTCGGCCGGGTCCAGCGGCAGGTCGGGCGGGGTCTGGAGGTCGTCCGGGGTGAGCCCGTGCTCGGCGAGCATCTTGCGGACCAGGTCCAGGTGGAAGCCCTCGCCCGAGTGGCTGGCGGCGGCGAGCGCCAGGCGCTCCCCGGCGAGGTCGAGCCCGGCCCGCAGCACGGCGGCGGCCTGCATGGGCTTGTTGCTGGAGCGCGGGAACACCGGCGCCGCCGGGTCGCCGAGCGCGAACTCCACGCCGCCGTCGGCCCCCAGCACCACCAGCGAGCCCCGATGGTGGCCCTCGACGAAACCGGAACGTACGACTTCGGCGAGGACCGGGGATATGACGGTGTCGGTGCTCATGGCGCAGGCCTTCCGGGGCTGGACCGCCCGGTGACCTTGGATTCGTCGGTCAGATGAGCAGGTCGTCTACTTGTGCTTCCCCTTCACGGTACCTGCGGGCGATCTCCGCGCTGCAATCGTCGGCGGTCCGCTGGAGGTGCTGGCGGCGCCGCGAGACCTGCTGCTCGTACCGGATCAGGCGCCCCATGGCGGTGTGCAGCTCCTCGTCCGTACGGGCGTCGAGGTCGGAGAGCTGGACCTCCGCGTCCATCTCGGCCGCCAGGCGCCGGTACTCGGCGCTGCGCGGCGTGGAGAGCGTGACGTGGCGGGCGGAGGCGCGGTGCGGCGAGGGCGCGTCCGCCAGGATCTCGGAGAGCCGCTCCACGACGGGCGTGTGCGGCCCGGTGCGCCGGGCGAGCTCGGCCCGCAGGATGTCGATACGGCCGTGCAGCAGCCGCCGCACATAGCTGAGATCGGCCTCGTCGCTCTGCGACTGGCGGCACAGACCGCGCAGCTCCGGCAGCCGCAGCGCGGTCAGATCGTGCTCCGTTGGTACGGAGAGGTGGTCACCGGCACGCTGTACGGGTGGTCGCGACACGGCCACCCGCCCGGCCGACGCGCTCGTCCGGATCAGCGAAACGGGGCCGGGCGACTGCTGCCCGGCGCCAGGAGTGCTCATGTGTCTTAACCGTCCCCTCGACCGGTGCGGGATGGGGCGCACCGACTGTCAGCATCGTGCCACTCCCCGTGGTGCATATGCAGACCCGCACCACCCGTTCGGCCCCCGTGGGGCCGGATTGGTGCGTGGAATAGGTTGGTTCCATGCGAGCGGTGGTACAGCGGGTCGACGGCGCGAGCGTCGTGGTGGCGGGCGAGACGGTCGGCGAGATCACGGGCGAGGGCCTGTGCGTCCTGGTCGGGGTGACCCATGGGGACACCCCCGAGAAGGCCGCGCAACTGGCCCGGAAACTGTGGTCGGTGCGGATCCTGGAGGGCGAGAAGTCCTGCTCGGACGTGGCCGCACCGCTGCTGGTCATCTCCCAGTTCACCCTCTACGGCGACGCCCGCAAGGGCCGCCGCCCCACCTGGAACGCGGCGGCCCCCGGCGAGGTGGCCGAGCCGCTGGTGGACGAGGTGGTGGCGCGGCTGCGCGAGCTCGGCGCGACGGTGGAGACGGGCCGCTTCGGCGCGGACATGCGGGTGTCCCTGACCAACCACGGCCCGTTCACGGTGCTGGTGGAGGTGTAGCCCGTACGGCCCCGCACGGCGGTGCGCCCCAGCGGGGCCCCGCGGGGGACTACGGCTCGACCACGACCTCCTGTGCGGCGGCGGTGTTCCCCGCCAGCAGCTCCGCGTCCACCGCCACGTTCCGCTTCACCAGCGCCAGCGCGATCGGCCCCAGCTCGTGGTGGCGGGCCGACGTGGTGACGAAGCCGATCTGGCGGCCCTCCGCCCCGTCCGCGGCGACCCGCAGCGGCGTCCCGTGCCCCGGCAGCAGCACCTCGCTGCCGTCCAGGTGCAGGAAGACCAGCCGGCGCGGCGGCTTCCCCAGGTTGTGGACGCGCGCGACCGTCTCCTGGCCCCGGTAGCAGCCCTTCTGCAGGTGCACGGCGGTGCCGATCCAGCCCAGCTCGTGCGGGATGGTGCGGTGGTCGGTCTCCAGGCCGAGCCGCGGCCGGTGCCCCTCGACCCGCAGGGCCTCGTACGCCAGGATCCCGATCGCGGGACCGTGCTCGGCGGCGAACCCCGTCAGCTCCTCGCGCGGCAGGAACAGGTCCCGCCCGTGCGAGGTCTCCCGTACCACCGTGCCCGCGGGCGGCTGCGCGATCGATCCGGCGGGCAGGTGCACCACCGCGAACTCCGCCGTACGGTCGGCGACTTCGACGCGGTAGAAGAACTTCATCGACTCCAGGTACGCCACGAGCTCGCCCTGCGTCCCGGGCTCGACGTGCGCCCACACCGTCGTCCCGTCGTCGACGAGGTAGAGGGCGTGCTCGATGTGCCCGTGCGCGGAGAGGATCAGCGCCTCGGTGGCCAGACCCGGCCGCAGATCGCTGACGTGCTGGGTGAGCAGCAGGTGCAGCCAGCTCAGCCGGTCGTCGCCGGTGACGGTGACGACGCCGCGGTGCGAGAGGTCGACGAGGCCGGTGCCGGCGGCGAGGGCGCGCTGCTCGCGGAAGAGGTCGCCGTAGTGCGCGGCGACACCGTCGTCGGGTCCCTCGGCGGGGACGGCGCCGGGGAGGGCCAGCAGAGGGCTCATCGTGGAATGTCGCTGCATGACTGCAAGCCTACGACGTGGTACTCGCACCCTCCGCGGCGTTCTTGGCACAGTCCTGGCACTGGCCGAAGATCGCGAAGTGCTTCATGTCCGTCGTGAAGCCGAACGTCGAGCACAGCTTCGCGGTGAACTCCGCCGCCACGTCCACGTCCGCCTCGATCACCGAGGTGCAGTCCCGGCAGACGAGATGGATGTGGTGGTGGCGGTCGGCCAGATGGTAGGTCGGGGCGCCGTGTCCCAGATGGGCGTGCGAGACCAGACCCAGCTCCTCCAGGAGCTCCAGGGTCCGGTACACGGTGGAGATGTTCACGCCGCCCGCCGTCTTCCTCACCTCGGTGAGGATGTCGTCGGGCGTCGCGTGTTCCAGTACGTCGACGGCCTCCAGCACGAGCTGGCGCTGGGGGGTCAGCCGGTACCCGCGCTTGCGGAGGTCGCTCTGCCAGTCGGTGGTCACCACACGCCCAGTGTAGGAGCCACCGCGGGATTGCCCCCGCGCGGAACGGATCTCCCCCGGATCTCCGTACTCGGTGGCCTGCTCGCTCTTCCTACTTGAAGAAGGCGATCCCGTCGTCCGGCAGGTCGCCCAGGCCCCGGGCCATCTCCGCGACCTCCTCGGGCGTGACGACCTTCTTGAGGTGCGCGGACATGTACGGCCGCAGCTCCACCTCGGGGGTCGCCTTCTCGCCGACCCACATGAGGTCGCTCTTGACGTATCCGTACAGACGCTTGCCGCCGGTGTACGGACCGGAGGCGGCGGTGCGCGCCACGGCGTCGGTGACCAGGTCGATCTGCGGCTTCTGGTCGGCGAGCTCGCCGTACCAGATCTCCACGACGCCCTGGTCGCGGACCATGACGACCTCGACCTTGCGGTCCTTGTCGATGCGCCAGAAGCCGGACTCGGTCTCCAGCGGCTTCACCTTGTTGCCGTCGGCGTCGAGGATCCAGGAGTGCGAGACGTACTCCAGGAAGTCCCGGCCGTCGTGGCTGAAGGTGACGGACTGGCCGAAATTGGCCTTCTCGGCGCCCGGGAAGTCAGTGACACCCGCGCCCTCCCAGGTACCGAGGAGGAACGCGAGGGGGACGAGGTCCGGGTTCAGGTCGGACGGGATCTCGATCATGAGGCTTCGATCAGTCTTTCGTTACGTCTGCGGCTGGGGCGCGGTTCAGCGCTGGCCCTGGTACAGCTTCTTCACGGCCAGAGCGGCGAAGGCGAGGACACCGACGCAGACCAGGACCAGCAGGGTTTCGAAGAAAGCCTCAAGCACGGGGTGCTCCTCGGATGAGCGTGTGGGCAGTAAAGGGCCGAACCCCAGCCTAATGGGTTCGGCCACGGCCTTCTCTGTGAGGTGCGCCCCCTCAGCCGAGCAGCTGGTTCTGGAGGACGACGGTCTGCTCGAAGGGGACGGCCTTCGCGGTGCCGGGACGGGACTGGACGACGAGGGCGAGGACATCGCCCGCGAGCACGTACGCCTGGCGCAGCTGCTCCGCCCCGTACGGCTGGACCTCGTTGTACGGGTAGCGGGAGGTGCCCTCGACCTGGGCCTCCATCGGGAACGACCCGTCCAGCTCGGCGTAGTGGGCGCCGAGGAGCGCGTGGTACGGCGTGCTGTAGCGGGTGACGTCCCGCGACTGCACCCGCTCGGCCAGGGCGTGCGTGTCGAACTGGAGCAGGAAGATCCGGCTCCGGGTGCCGTCGGGCATCACCCAGCCCCGGGCCGCGATGTGCCGCAGCCCGTTGTCGACGAGCGACTGGCCGAAAGCCGCCCGGTCCTCCTTCTCGTACTGCGCGAGGAAGACCGAGGTCGGCAGCCAGCCGTCGTCCCCCTTCAGCGCGGGGTCGGGCCTGGCGCCCTCGGGGGCGGGCAGCACGAGCGCGCGCAGATCGGCGTAGTGCGTCTGCGCGGTGTTGGAGGCCGCGAGCGGCCGGGGCGCGCCGGCGGGCAGCGGCGGCAGCGCGATCTCGGGATACCGCCACCGCCCGTCCGACTCGGTGGCGAGCCCCGGCACGTCGGTACGGGTGCGGTCCACGACGGCGTACGCGGTGCCGGCGCCGACAGAGAGGAAGGCGAGGACGGCGGCGGCCCAGCGAAGAACGACACGGGCCCTGCGGGGGCGGGGGTCGGTAC
>NZ_JBJHPC010000504.1:0-5253 GCF_045257485.1 Streptomyces sp. YS-3
TCATATGGCTGACGCTACGGATTCGCCGGGGGCGGGCGGCAGAGGTTCTTGTACGGGGTTGCCCGGGACAAATGTCCTCGGGTCGCGGCCGTGTTGTGCCCGGATTTCGTCTGCGGGCCGGTGGGGGTTGCTCGCGCAGTTCCCCGCGCCCCTGGGGGGATGGGGTGACCCGGCGCCGAGAGGGCAGGGGCCGCAGGCCCCGCCCTTGAGGGGCGCGGGGAACTGCGCGCTCAGCCCACCACAACGGTCAGCCGACCTCCGGCCCCTTGAGGGGCGCGGGGAACTGCGCGAGCAACCCACCACAACGGTCAGCCGACCTCCGGCCCCTTGAGGGGCGCGGGGAACTGCGCGAGCAACCCACCACGACCGTCAGCCGACCTCCGGGCCAAATAGGGGCGCGGGGAACTGCGCGACCAGCCCACCACCCGCCCGCAGACAAACCCCGGGCAAATCGGCGGCGCGAGCGACAGCTCGCCGCACCTGACGACACGTCAGAACTGTTCCCTATTGCTCGCCGCTGCGTTATACATAGGCCCCATCAAGCCTAGAACGCGTTCTAGAACCGGCTCCGAGCCGGCCCCTGCGGCCTCGGCGCGGCCGACGGTGCGGACGGCCGCGCCGAGGTCTTCCACCTCCAAGGAGCACCTCCCGTATGCCCATCGACGTCGCCAAGGCGCTCGCCGCCGAGCCCCGGTCCACCGAGATCGTCTGGGATCACAAGGACATCCAGCTCTACCACCTGGGACTGGGGGCGGGCGTCCCGGCGACCGACCCCGAGGAGCTGCGCTACACCCTGGAGTCGCGGCTGCACGTGCTCCCCTCCTTCGCCACCGTCGCCGGCGCCGGCATGGGCGTGGTCGGCGGCCTCTCCGCCCCCGGCATCGAGATCGACCTCGCCGCCGTGCTCCACGGCGGCCAGGGCATCGTCCTGCACCGCCCGATCCCGGTGCGCGGCAAGGCGCTCTCCACCTCCAAGGTGGCCGCCGTCTACGACAAGGGCAAGGCCGCCGTCCTGGTGCTGCGTACCGAGGCCGCCGACGACGAGGGGCCGCTGTGGACCAGCGACGCCCAGATCTTCGTACGCGGCGAAGGCGGCTTCGGCGGCGAGCGCGGCCCCTCCGCCCGCACCGAGCAGCCCGAGCGCGCCCCCGACCGCACCGTCGAGCGCGCGGTGCGCGAGGACCAGGCCCTGCTCTACCGGCTCTCCGGCGACTGGAACCCGCTCCACGCCGACCCCGACTTCGCCGCGCTCGCCGGGTTCGACCGGCCGATCCTGCACGGGCTGTGCACGTACGGCATGACGCTCAAGGCCGTCGTCGACACGCTCCTCGGCGGCGAGGTGGCCCGCGTCCGCTCGTACACCACCCGCTTCACCGGGGTCGTTTACCCGGGCGAGACCCTGCGTATCCGGATGTGGGCCGCGCCGGGCCGTGTCCAGGTGGCGGTGACGGCCGTCGAACGCGACGACGCCCCGGTGCTCTCCGACACGCTCGTCGAACACGTCTGAGGTCACGTCTGAGGTCGCGTCAGAGATCACGCCAGAGATCACGTCTCCACTGTCCGAGTCTGATCCACAAGGAGCCGCACCATGCGCGCAGCCGTACTGCACGAGATCGGCCAGGACAAGCTCGATGTGCTCGACGACGTCGAGGCGGTGGGCTTCGGGCCCGGGAAGGTGCGCATCCGTATCCGCGCGACCGGGCTGTGCCACTCCGACGTCTCCGCGATGTCCGGCGTGCTCCCGCAGCCGGCCCCCTTCGTCCCGGGCCACGAGGGCGCGGGCGAGATCCTCGACGTCGGCGACGGCGTCACCTCGCTCGCCGCGGGCGACCGCGTCCTGGTGTGCTGGCTGCCCGCGTGCGGTGTCTGCGCCTCGTGCAGGCGCGGCCAGACCCACCTCTGCCTCGCCGGGTTCATGAACGCGGGCACCCCCAACTTCAGGCGCCCGGGCGTGGAGGTCTTCGGCTTCGCGGGCACCGGCACCTTCGCGGAGGAGGTCGTGGTCGCCGCCGGATGCGCGGTCCCGATCCCGGACGACGTGCCGTACGAGATCGCCGCGCTCATCGGGTGCGGGGTCACCACCGGGCTTGGCGCCGCCATCAACACCGCGCGGGTGGAAGCCGGTTCGTCGGTCGCCGTCATCGGCTGCGGCGGGGTCGGCATCTCCGCCATCCAGGGCGCCCGCGTGCAGGGCGCGGCGCAGATCGTCGCCGTCGACCCGGTGGCCTCCCGGCGCGAGGCCGCGCTCACCTTCGGGGCGACCGAGGCCGTCTCGCCCAGCGAACTCGACGACGCCAAGCAGCGCGTCACCGCCGGCGAGGGCTTCGACTACGTCTTCGAGGTCGTCGGCAAGTCCGCCACCGCCCGCACCGCCTACGGCGCGACCCGGCGCGGCGGCACGCTGTGCGTGGTCGGCGCGGGCGCCATGGACGACTTCTTCCCGCTCAACATGTTCGAGCTGTTCTTCGACGAGAAGCGGATCCTGCCCTCGCTGTACGGCGGCGGCGACGTGCTGCGCTCCTACGAGCGGGCCGTGGCGCTGTGGCGGGCGGGCCGGATCGACCTGGAGCGCCTGATCACCCACCGGGTGCCGCTCGCCGGGATCAACGACGCCCTTGACCAGATGCGCACGGGCGAGGCCCTGCGCACCAGCATCACCCTCTGAATCCCCCGCATCCAAATCCACCGCATCCGAATCCCCGCATCCGAATCCACCGCATCCCCGAAAGGACACGGTCGACCGATGGCACTGCCACTGGAAGGGCTCAGCGCGATCGTCACCGGCGCCGGGCGGGGCCTGGGCCGGGCCGAGGCCCTGGAACTGGCCCGGCTGGGCGCGTCCGTCGTCGTCAACGACTTCGGGCAGCCGGGCCGCGACGGCACCGGCGCCGCCTCGTCCGGCCCCGCCGAGGAGGTCGCCGCCGAGATCCGCGCGGCGGGCGGCGCGGCGGTCGCCCACACCGGAGACGTCGCCGACCACCAACAGGCCGGGGAACTGGTCGCGCTGGCGGTCGAGCGGTACGGCAAGCTGGACATCCTGGTCAACAACGCGGGCATCCTGCGGGACCGGATGATCTTCTCCATGACCGAGTCCGAGTGGGACGCGGTCATCCACGTCCACCTCAAGGGCCACTTCAACACCACCCACTTCGCCGCCGCCCACTGGCGCGGACGGTCCAAGGCGGCGGGCCACGCCGTCTACGGCCGGATCGTCAACACCTCCTCGGAGGCGTTCCTCGCGGGCTCCGCCGGCCAGCCCAACTACGCCGCCGCCAAGGGCGGGATCGTGGGCCTCACCACCTCCACGGCCCTGGCCCTCGCCAAGTACGGCGTCACCGCCAACGCCATCTGCCCGCGCGCCCGGACCCGGATGACCGAGGACGTCTTCGCCGCCATTCCCGCGGATCCCGGCAGCGAGGAGCCGGGGGAGGGCCGGCTCGACCCGCTGGCGCCCGAGCACGTGGCACCGCTCGTCGGCTATCTGGCGTCCCCCGCCGCCGCCCGCGTCAACGGCCAGCTCATGGTCGTGCACGGCGGGATGGTCGCGATCGTGGAGCGGCCGAAGGTGGCCGCCAAGTTCGACGCGGCCAAGGAGACCTTCTCGTACGGCGAACTGGACGAGCTGCTCACGCCGTACTACGCCGACCGCCCGGCGAACGAGACCTTCGCGGCGGCGGAGGTCCTCGGCCTCAAACGCGGCTAGCGGTTCGGGGGAACGGGCGGCCGGGCCCCGGTCATGCGTGAAGGGCCCGGGGATCAGCCGATCCCCGGGCCCTTCACCCCTCTTCGCCGGCGTCAGCGGCTGTCGCGGCCCCCGTCGCCGTCGCCCCGCCGGTGGCGGCCGTGGCCCTCGGCGGTCGGCTCCTCGGTCACCGCGGCGCCGCCCCGGTGCCGGCCGTGGCCGCCCGCGTCCGTCGTGGCTTCGGCGGACACGGCGGTCAGTGTCTCGGACATGTGGTGCAGTCACCCCGTTGTGTTTCGTCCCTTGCGTTCGCCGTGGATCTTAACCAGCCGCTCCCGGCCTACTGACGGCCGGTCAGCGGTGCCTGCGCGAGCGGCACGGGCCGCGGGACCCGCGGCTTCAGCGGTACGGGGGCGGGCCGGGGCAGGTCCGCCGGAGCCGGGACCGCCGCCACCGAGCAGGGCGCCGCGGGCGTCGTACACGGCAGCCGCAGCAGCCCCTCCCGCGTCCACAGGCCCGCGCCCGCCAGCCACCCGCCGGGCGCGGCCAGCTGGTGCAGCCGGCGGCCCGCCGGGCGCCACAGCCCCAGCCAGGTGCCCGCCGCCGCGTCGATCCGCAGCGCCACCGCGCAGCTCTCCGGCATCAGCACCTGTCCCGGCTGCACGGCGAACGGCGTCACCGCCGCGTCCGCGAGCCGCAGGCACTCGGGGAAGCGGACCGGCAGGGTGGAGCCGAGCACGCCCCAGCCGAGCCGGTCGTGGCCGGGGGCGTCGGAGCGCAGCAGCAGCAGACCGGTGTCGGGGTCCGCCAGCAGCAGCCGGTCCTCGCTCTCCTCGGTGATCTGGAGGAGCGGGCTCACCTCGCCGCCGCGCTCCAGGTCCACCGCGACCGCCTTGGTCCGCCCGTCCAGCTCCCGGTCGACCGCGAGCATCCGCCCCGTGCGGTCCAGCCAGACACCGCCCGAGCAGCGGCCCCTGAGGGTGGCGACGGGCTCCGGGCCGAAGGCGCCGCCCGCCACCAGCCAGAGCGTGCTGTCCTCGGGGCCGGCCGCCAGTGCGTACGCACAGCTGCCGTTCGGGGACGGCGGCAGCAGCACCAGCCGCCGCAGCGGATCGCGCGGGACCGTGCCGAGGGCGAGCTCGCCGGTGCCGGGGCCGGTCGGATACAGCAGGGCGAAGGCGTCCCGGTCCGCGATCCGGCGGTGGATCAGCACCCGCCCGTCGCCCATCGGCAGCACCGAGGCGTCCGGGTCCTCCGGCTGGTTGCCGGGCAGCGGCACCGCGTAGGGCTCGGGTCCGTCGAGGGTCCACCGCTCGGGGAACCAGCGGTCGTCCCCGCCCGGCGCCCGGACCAGGCGGGCCGCGTAGGAACCGTCCGCGGTGATCGTGAACTCGCTCTGCCGGACCGCGTCGCCGTTTCCGGCAGCGGTCTCGATGGCCAAGGCCGTCATGAGATGGCTCACCTCCGGCCCAAGAAGCTAGTTTTCGCACTTCCTGCCGAACAACACGAGACCACCCGCTTCACACCAAAGGATGGCCATCGGGCGATTCCCCGGTGGGAGGGGCGAGGGA
>NZ_JBJHPC010000505.1:0-5234 GCF_045257485.1 Streptomyces sp. YS-3
GGTTCCGGTGGTCGCCGCCGCCCGGGTCGACGCTCTTGCCCGAGCCCGCGCCCKTCGGCGAACTCCCCTTGCCGGACGGGGACTTGCCGCCCGCCGCGACCGGCACCCGCGCCACCTCGCTCTGCTCCCCCTCCGTCCCGAAGAGCAGCGCCTTCCCGTCCGGGGTGTACGTGACGGACTCCGCCTGGCGCATCAGGGGCGCGGAGACCCCGTGCCGCGAGCCGAGCCGCCCGCCCTTCCAGTCGTACTCGGCCGCCCAGAAGTAGCCGCGCAGCGCCAGCTTCGTCCCGTCCGGGGAGAAGGCGCCGTCGGTGACCCACGGCACGTCGCCGACCCGCCGGAAGACGTTCGTACCGGCCGTGGAGAGGTGCTCGGGGCCTTCGTAGAGCCCGCCGCCGCCCTCCTTCTTGGAGGCGATGTAGACGCGTCCGGTGCCGGGGTGGACCATCAGCGCCTCGGCGTTGCGCGGCCCGTCGGCGTACTTCACCACGTACTGCGTCGCCTTGACCGTGGCGTCCTTGAGCCGCCGGGGCTCGGGGAACTTGTAGATCCAGACGTTCTTCCAGGTGCCGCCGAGGTTGTCCCCGATGTCCCCCACGTACACGTTCCCGTCCGGGCCGACCGAGATCGCCTCGACGTCGCGCGGGCGGCCGACGCCGGCCAGGGTGATCCTGGCGACGGTCTCGCCGGTCCTGGAGTCGACCGCGTAGACGTACGGCCCGTCGTCGCTGTCGTTGTGCGTCCAGTAGACGCCCGGGTGGGCCCGGCTGGCGGCCAGGCCGCTGGACTCCTTGATCCGGGGGTCCTTGATCGTGAAGCCGCCGTCGCCGCTGTCGGCCGCCGCCGGTCCGGCGGCCCCCAGGACGACGAGCCCGGCGGCCGTGGCGGCGGACAGAAGCGAACGCATCGGGAAACGCATGGGACCAAGTGTCCATCGTCACGTGGCAGCCCGTCGAAGCGGTCCAGGTGATCCGCCATCATGGCCCCATGCGTTTCATGTTCGTCGGCGATTCCATGACCATCGGACGCGCCGGCGACATCACCTGGCGCTACCGGATGTGGCAGCACCTCAGCACGTCCTTCGACGGCCCCTTCGCGATCGTGGGGCCGCGTACCGAGCTGTACGACACGGAGGCCGGGGCCCCGCTGTCGTCCGCGTACGGGGCGGCGGACTTCCCCGCACCGGCGCGCCGCCATCTGTCGGGGTGGGGCGAGGGCTGGCTGCACATGGCCCCGCTGATAGCGGACGCCGCGGCGGGGGCGCGGGCGGACGTCCTGCTGGTCTCGCTCGGCCTGATCGACCTGGGTTTCTACACCGACAGCGACCAGACGGCGGCCAACGCCCGTGCCTTCGTGGCGGCGGCCCGCACGGCGAACCCGGCGATCCGGATGGTGCTGCTGCCCGTCATCCCGAACATCCGGGCCGAGTCGGACGCCCCCTTCGCGGCCGAGGTCGCCCGCTTCAACGAACTGCTCGCCAAGGCGGTGGCGGACCTGGACCGGCCCTCCTCGCCGCTGCTGCTGGCCTCGCACCCGCCGACGTACGACATCCATGTGGACACCTACGACGGCACGCACCCCTCCGCCTCGGGCGAACACAAGCTGGCGGCGGCCTTCGCGGACGCGATGCACCAGGGGTGGGGACTCGGCGGGGCGTACGCGGCGCCGCCGACCGCCGCCCGGGAGAGCCAGGTCGTCGCGCGGAGCTAGTGGGACGCCCCGGTCAGCCGGTTGGCGAAGGTCGAGACCGTGTACGTGCCGATGCCGAGGACGACCTCCAGGGCGTTCTGCGGGGTGTGGCCGTGGGCCAGGAACGCTTCCAGACCGGCGTCCGGGACCTCGCCCGCGGTGGCGTACACGGCGAGCGTGAACTCCCGTACGGCGTCGAGGCGTTCGTCCGGGAGCGGCTTTCCCTCCCGGAGCCGTCCGATCAGCTCCTCCGGCGCGCCGAGCCCGCGCAGCTTGCCCGTGTGCATGTCCACGCACAGGGCGCACCCGTTGCGGGTGGCGACCGTCATGATCACCACTTCGCGGGCGAGCGGGTCCAGGGTGGTGCTCTCGAAGAGAGCGCTCATCCTGAGGAAGCCCTCCAGGGTGTGGGGCGAGGCGGCCATCCGGGCCACGGCCGGGGAGAGGTGCCCGAGGTGCCGGACGGTCCCCTCCATCGCGCGGCGCGACTCGGCGGGGGCGGATTCCAGGGTGTGGTCGACGAACAACAAGGTGGCGTCCCTTACGATGGACAACGTGGTTGACGAAAAAAAGGTAAACCAGGTTGTCGGTTCAGGCAAGGGCGGGACCGGCGGTGCCGACGCGCCCGGCTACGAGCTCCCCCTGCTCCTCCTGGCGGGTTTCCGCTCCCTGATCGACCGCCTCCACGCCGAACTGGCCCGGCAGGGCCACCCCGGCCTCCGTCCCGCCCACGGCTTCGCGCTCCAGGCCATCGGCCCCGGCGGGGCGACCGCGAGCGAGATCGGCCGCCGCCTCGGCGTCTCCAAGCAGGCCGCCGGCAAGACCGTCGACCGTCTGGAGGCGCTGGGCTACGCCGAACGCGCCGACGACCCCGCCGACGCCCGCCGCAAGATCGTCCGCATCACCCCGCACGGCCTGGACGCGCTCAACCGGTCGGCGGCCGTCTTCGACGAGCTGCGCGCCGACTGGGTCCGTACGCTCGGGCCCGGCCCGGTACGGCAGATGGAGACGTCCCTGCGCACGGTGGTCCCGCCGGAGGCGTTCCGGCTGGACGCGTCGAGCTGGTTCGCGGGGTCCTGAGCGCTTCCCGCGCACGAGCCGCCCCCGAGCCGCCCCCGTGACGGAACGCCCCTTGCTTCGAGCGCACTTCAACGGCTTCGCTGGTACCTCATGGAGTACACGCAGCTCGGACGCACCGGACTCAAGGTCAGCCGCCTCGTCCTCGGCACCATGAACTTCGGCCCCCAGACGGAGGAGGCCGACAGCCACGCCATCATGGACGCCGCCCACGACGCGGGAATCAACTTCTTCGACACCGCCAACATCTACGGCATCGCCGAACACAAGGGCCTCACCGAGGAGATCGTCGGAGCCTGGTTCGCGAAGGGCGGCGGGCGCCGGGAGCGGACGGTCCTGGCGACCAAGGGCTACGGGAACATGACCCAGGACGGCAGCCCCTGGAACACCAGCGTCTGGCCCAACGACAACAAGCTCTCCGCGCTGAACATCCGCCGCTCGGTGGAGGCCAGCCTGAAGCGGCTGGGCACCGACCACATCGACCTCTACCAGTTCCACCACGTCGACCGGCAGACCCCCTTCGAGGAGATCTGGCAGGCGATGGACGTGCTCGTCCAGCAGGGCAAGGTCCTGTACGTCGGCACCTCCAACTTCCCCGGCTACAAGATCGCCCAGGCCAACGAGGTCGCCGCGCGGACCGGCCGGCTGGGACTCGTCAGCGAGCAGTGCCTCTACAACCTCGCCGAGCGGCGCGCCGAGATGGACGTCATTCCTGCCGCCCGCGAGTACGGCGTGGGGATCATCCCCTGGTCCCCGCTCCACCAGGGCCTCCTGGGCGGCGCCCTGCGCAAGGAGCGGGACGGGGACGGGGCGCGCACCAAGGGCGGCCGGTCCGCCGCCGGGCTCGCGGACCCGGCGGTGCGGGCGCGGGTGCAGGCGTACGAGGACCTGCTCGCCAAGCACGGTCTGGAGCCGGGCGAGGCGGCGCTCGCGTGGCTGCTGACACGGCCGGACGTGACCGGCCCCATCGTCGGCCCCCGCACCGCCGGGCAACTCGCCTCGGCCGTACGGGCAGTGGAGCTGGAGCTGTCGGCCGAAGTGCTGGCGTCCCTGGAGGAGATCTTCCCGGGGCCGGGACCGTCCCCGGAGGCGTTCGCCTGGTAGGGCGCGAGGGGGGCGGGGCCGCGTGGGGTACTTGCTTCGAGCGCACTTCAAGGCGTTCGCTGGTGTCCCATGGAGTACACGCAGCTCGGACGCACCGGACTCAAGGTCAGCCGTCTCGTCCTCGGCACCATGAACTTCGGCCCCCAGACGGAGGAGGCCGACAGCCACGCCATCATGGACGCCGCCCACGACGCGGGAATCAACTTCTTCGACACCGCCAACGTCTACGGCCAGAGCGCCGGCAAGGGCCGTACCGAGGAGATCATCGGCAACTGGTTCGCGAAGGGCGGCGGGCGCCGGGAGCGGACGGTCCTGGCCACCAAGGTGTACGGGAACATGTCCGCCGACGGCACCCCCGTCTGGCCCAACCACGACAGGCTGTCCGCGCTCAACATCCGCCGGGCGGTCGAGGGCAGTCTGAAGCGGCTGGGCACCGACCACATCGACCTCTACCAGTTCCACCACGTCGACCGGCAGACTCCGGCCGAGGAGATCTGGCAGGCGATGGACGTGCTCGTCCAGCAGGGCAAGGTCCTGTACGTCGGCACCTCCAACTTCCCCGGCTACAAGATCGCCCAGGCCAATGAAGTGGCCGCGCGGAACGGGCGGCTGGGGCTGGTCAGCGAGCAGTGCCTCTACAACCTCTTCGAGCGCCGCGCCGAGATGGAGGTGATCCCCGCCGCCCGCGAGTACGGCGTGGGGATCATCCCCTGGTCCCCGCTCCAGGGCGGTCTGCTCGGCGGGGTGCTCCGCAAGGAGCGCGAGGGCGGCGGCTCGCGGTCGACCGGCGGGCGCGCGGCCGAGGCGCTGGCGGACCCGGCGGTGCGGGGCCGCATCCAGGCGTACGAGGACCTGCTCGCCAAGCACGGACTGGAGCCGGGCGAGGCGGCGCTCGCATGGCTGCTGACACGGCCGGGCGTGACCGGCCCCATCGTCGGCCCCCGCACCGCCGGGCAACTCGCCTCGGCGCTGCGGGCGGTGGAGCTGGAGCTCTCGGCCGAAGTGCTGGCATCCCTGGAAGAGATCTTCCCGGGACCGGGACCGTCCCCGGAGGCGTTCGCCTGGTGACGCGCGCGGCGGGCGCGGCGGCCCCCGGCGGGGTGTCAGCCGCGTGCCGCCGCGACGGCCACGACGACGAACATCAGCACGAGTACGCCGGCCATGATCCGGTTCCTGGTCTTCGGGTTCACGCATACGAGCGTAACGAACGCCCCCGCTGCCCCGTTCGGCCGCCCCTGGCGCGCGACCGGCGGTCCGGGCCCCGCGACGGGCGGTCCGMWSCCCGSSSCGGGSWKCGGACCGCCCGGCGATCACGGGGGCGTCCGGGCCCCTGCCCCGGGCGGCCGGACTCAGGTTCCCAGCTC
>NZ_JBJHPC010000506.1:0-5233 GCF_045257485.1 Streptomyces sp. YS-3
CACCCCGGGCGCGAAGACCACCGAGCTGCCCAGCGGTCTGGGCCGGGGCTCGGGCGGCTCGGGCTTCGCCGGGGCCTCGGGCGTGATGTTGGGCTCGCTCTCCAGGAGCGCCAGGTCCTCCACCGACTTGAACGGCTTGGCGCCCGGCGGGTCGGACGGCTCGTCGCCGTACCCCGCCACGATCGCCGCCCAGGCGGCCTCCTCGTCGATCGGCTGCGGCTCGCGGTCCGCGTCGTGCTCAGCCACCGGTCATGCTCCCCTTCATACCGACACCAGGAGCGAGGCGGCCGATGAACGCGTGACTCTCCTCGAAAATCCGCTCCGCATCGTGGTCCAACGTCGCCACGTGGTAGCTCTGTTCCAGCAGGATCTCGGTGACGTCCGCGGACGACACCCGGCGCAGGATCCGCGCCGAGTCGGCCGGCGGCACCACATGGTCCTGCGGGCTGTGCAGCAGCAGCAGCGGCTGGGTGACCTGCGGCAGCTCGTGGTCGACCAGCCGGAAGAAGTTGCGCAGGGCGTGCGCCGAGTGCAGCGGCACCCTGTCGTACCCCACCTCCGCCGAGCCCTCCTTGGCGATGTCGCTGGCGATGCCCTTGGTGGAGCGCACGAAGTGGCGCACCACCGGCAGCGCGTGCGCGGCCAGGCCGTGCACCTTGTTGCCCGGGTTGACCACGACGACGCCGCTGACCGCGTCCCCGTGCTTCGCCGCCAGGCGCAGGGCGAGCGCGCCGCCCATGGAGAGGCCGAAGACGAAGACCCGCTCGCACCGCCCGCTCAGCTCGCGCAGCGCCCGGTCCACTTCCGCGTACCAGTCCTGCCAGCCGGTGAGCTGCATGTCCTGCCAGCGCGTGCCGTGTCCGGGCAGCAGCGGAAGCTCGACCGTCAGACCGTGCTCGGCCAGGAATTCGGCCCAGGGGCGCAGCGACTGCGGGGAACCGGTGAAGCCGTGACAGAGGAGGACGCCGACCTCTCCGCCCTCGTGGCGGAACGGCTCGGCTCCAGGGAGGACCGGCACCGGGGTCTCCTGTTCATGAGCAGGGGCTGGGGAGTCGTACTTCACGGTACGCGACCGGACTGACACCGACCAGAGCCGTCACCGGCCCGCGCGCGGGAGGGCGGGTCCCGTACGGGTTAAGGTCTGTTCGACAGACAGAGGGAAGGCATCCGAGTTGATCTACGGCGCTATGAAGTTCTCCATCGGCGGATCGCTGAAGCTTGCCTTCAGGCCCTGGGTGGAGGGCCTCGACAACATTCCCGCCGAGGGGCCGGCGATCCTCGCCAGCAACCACCTCTCCTTCTCGGACTCCTTCTTCCTGCCGGCGGTCCTCGACCGCAAGGTGACGTTCATCGCCAAGGCGGAGTACTTCACCTCGCCCGGCGTGAAGGGCAGGCTGACGGCCGCCTTCTTCAAGGGCGTCGGCCAGCTCCCGGTGGACCGCTCCGGCGCGCGCGGCGCGGGCGAGGCGGCCATCAAGAGCGGTATCGAGGTGCTGGAGCGCGGTGAGCTGTTCGGGATCTACCCGGAGGGCACCCGCTCGCCCGACGGCCGCCTCTACCGCGGCAAGCCCGGCGGCCTCGCGCGCGTGGCGCTCGCCACCGGCGCGCCGGTGATCCCGGTCGCCATGATCGACACCGAGAAGATCCAGCCGCCCGGGAAGGTCATGCCCAAGCTGATGCGCCCGGGCATCCGCATCGGCAAGCCGCTCGACTTCAGCCGCTACCACGGCATGGAGGGCGACCGCTTCATCCTGCGCTCGGTGACCGACGAGGTCATGTACGAGATCATGAAGCTCTCCGGCCAGGAGTACGTGGACGTCTACGCGACCGCGGCCAAGCGCCAGATCGCGGACGAGGCCAAGCGGAAGGCCGACGAGGAGAAGGCGGCCGAGCGGGCCGAGAAGGCCCGGGAGGCCGAGCAGGCCAAGCGGGCGGAACGGCCCGGCGACTGAGCGCGCGCCGCGGCAAGGGCGTTCATCCGGCTGTGGACCGGCCGGCACGCGGTCCGGCGCCCCCGGAGGGGCGCGGAACCGCACCGGGCCTCCACGGGTCCGTTCGTTTCAGGGGTGGGGGAGCATGGCGAAGCGCGAGCGCGTCATCAGGATGTCCGTAGAGCTGCCGCTGTGGCGCGCGCTCACCGCGTACCGCGTCCTGACGATGCTCTACGCGGTGCTGGTCTTCGTGTCGGAGTACCGGCACTTCGAGCGCGCCTGGGTGGGCGTCGCCTTCCTTTCGGTGCTGGCGGTGTGGACGCTGGCGACGCTGCCCCGGGTGGCGAACGCGGCGAACTGCACCAAGCGGTTCCTCGGCGTGGACCTGACGATCGCGCTCACCGGCATCCTGCTCACCCCGCTGGCGGACACCGACGCCCAGTCGGTGAACGGCCCGACGCTGCCGACCATATGGGCGGCCGGCTCGGTCCTCGCGTTCGCGATCAAGGGCGGCTGGCGCTGGGCCGCCTTCGCGTCCTCGCTGGTCGCCGCCGCCAACCTGGTCGAGCGCGGCACCCCCACCCGGGACACGCTCCACAACGTGCTGCTCGTGTGGGTCGCGTCCATCGCCATCGGATACGTGGTGGAGGTCGCCCGCGCGAGCGAGGCGACCCTCGCCCGCGCCCTGGAGATCGAGGCGGCCACCCGGGAGCGGGAGCGGCTGGCCCGCGACATCCACGACAGCGTGCTCCAGGTCCTGGCCATGGTGCAGCGGCGCGGCACCGCGCTCGGTGGCGAGGCCGCGGAGCTCGGCCGGATGGCCGGGGAGCAGGAGGTCGCCCTGCGGACGCTGGTCTCCAGCGGCCTGGTGCCCACCACGCGCGCGTCCGAGGACCCGGCGCTGGGCGCCCTGGTCCGTACGGTCGACGACGAGGACGAGGCGCGGTCCGGGGCCGAGGACGCCGAGGTGGATCTGCGCACCCTGCTCGCCCCGCACGCCGGATCGCGCGTCTCGCTGGCGGAACCAGGTGCTCCGGTGCTGCTCGCGCCCCCGGCGGCCCGGGAGCTCGCAGCCGCTGTCAGTGCCGCGTTGGACAATGTCCGCAGACACGCGGGGGAGTCGGCCCAGGCCTGGATCCTGGTCGAGGACTGGGGGGACGAAGTGATCGTGACGGTCCGGGACGACGGTCCCGGCATCCCGGAGGGCCGGCTCGCGCAGGCCGAGGGGGAGGGGCGCATGGGCGTCGCCCTCTCGATCCGCGGCCGGCTGCGGGACCTGGGCGGCACCGCCGAGCTGATCTCGGTGCCCGGCCAGGGGACGGAAGTAGAGCTGAAGGTTCCACGGGGGAAGGCGAAGGTATGAGTGAGCGGCAGACGGTGAAGGTCATGGTGGTCGACGACCACCCGATGTGGCGGGACGCGGTGGCCCGCGACCTGGCGGCGGCCGGGTTCGACGTGGTGGCCACGGCCGGGGACGGCCCGCAGGCGGTCCGCCGCGCCCAGGCGGTCACGCCCGACGTGCTGGTCCTGGACCTCAATCTGCCTGGGATGCCGGGCGTCCAGGTCTGCAAGGAGCTGGTCGGCGCCAACCCGGCGCTCAGGGTCCTGGTCCTGTCCGCCTCCGGGGAGCACGCCGACGTCCTGGAGGCCGTGAAGTCCGGGGCCACCGGCTATCTGCTGAAGTCCGCGAGCACCGAGGAGCTCACCGACGCGGTGCGCCGCACCGCCGTCGGCGACCCGGTGTTCACCCCGGGCCTGGCCGGCCTGGTCCTCGGCGAGTACCGCCGCCTCGCCTCGGACCCCGCGCCCGCCGCCGCCGACGAGCCCAAGGCCCCGCAGCTCACCGAGCGCGAGACCGAGGTGCTGCGCCTCGTGGCGAAGGGCCTGTCCTACAAGCAGATCGCCGAACGCCTGGTCATCTCGCACCGCACCGTCCAGAACCACGTCCAGAACACCCTGGGCAAGCTCCAGCTGCACAACCGGGTGGAGCTCGTGCGGTACGCGATAGAGCAGGGCCTCGACGAGGTGTGAGCCACGCGCGCGCGGACGTGCTCCGCTCGTACGGGTGAATGACCGCCCGTCAACAGCCGCCTGAATCCAAGGAATTGACCATTCGCCCCATCCCGGGGTGACCTGCGTCACCCTTAGCGTGACCCGTGGAGGCCTTCGGTGGCCTCCCATGCGTCCGTCACGGCGAAGGGACAATTCCATGCGGGTCGGAGTACTGACCGGAGGCGGTGACTGCCCCGGGCTCAACGCCGTCATCCGGGGCGTCGTCCGCAAGGGCGTGCAGGAGTACGGCTTTGACTTCGTAGGGTTCAAGGACGGCTGGCGCGGCCCGCTGGAGGGGCGCACCGTCAAGCTGGACATCCCCGCCGTGCGCGGCATCCTGCCCCGGGGCGGCACCATCCTCGGCTCCTCGCGCACCAACCCGCTCAAGGCCGAGGACGGGGTGCGCCGCATCAGGGAGAACCTCGCCAAGTACGAGGTCGACGCGATGATCGCGATCGGCGGCGAGGACACCCTGGGGGTGGCGGCCCGGCTCAGCGACGAGTACGGCGTGAAGTGCGTCGGCGTACCGAAGACCATCGACAACGACCTCTCGGCGACGGACTACACCTTCGGCTTCGACACGGCGGTCGGCATCGCGACGGAGGCCATCGACCGCCTCCACACCACGGCCGAGTCCCATATGCGGGTCCTGGTCGTCGAGGTGATGGGCCGCCACGCGGGCTGGATCGCCCTGCACTCGGGCCTGGCGGGCGGCGCCAACGTCATCCTCATCCCCGAGCAGCGCTTCGACGTCGATCAGGTCTGCGGCTGGATCACCTCCCGCTTCAAGGCGTCGTACGCGCCGATCGTGGTGGTCGCGGAGGGCGCGATGCCGAAGGACGGCGACATGGTCCTGAAGGACCAGACGCTCGACTCCTTCGGCCACGTCCGGCTCTCCGGCGTAGGGGAGTGGCTGGCCAAGGAGATCGAGAAGCGCACGGGCAAGGAGGCCAGGACGACGGTCCTGGGCCACGTCCAGCGCGGCGGCACCCCCAGCGCCTTCGACCGCTGGCTGGCCACGAGGTTCGGCCTGCACGCGATCGAGGCGGTCCGGGACGGCGACTTCGGCAAGATGGTGGCGCTGAAGGGCACGGACATCGTCCGCGTACCGATCGCGGAGGCAACGGCCCGCCTGAAGACGGTGGACCCGGCGCTGTACGAGGAGGTGGGTGTCTTCTTCGGCTGACCAGCCAGAGGGCCCCCTCATCCCCCGCCGGCCGAACGGGGGGGGCGGGGCCGCAGGCCCGCCC
>NZ_JBJHPC010000507.1:0-5217 GCF_045257485.1 Streptomyces sp. YS-3
GCAAAGATCACCACCCCCGCCAGCGCCCCCACCACCGTCCCGTTGATCCGGATGAACTGGAGGTCGCGGCCGATGTGGGCCTCGATCTTCTTCGAGGTGTCCGCCGCGTCCCAGGAGCGGACCGTGTCCGTGATCAGGGAAGTGATCTCCGTGCGGTACGTGGAGACCACGTACGCCGCCGCGTCCTCGACCCAGCCGTCCACCTTCGCCTGGAGGCGGGTGTCCGTGGAGAGGCGGGCGCCCAGGGACAGCAGGGACGCCCTCGCCCGCAGGCGCAGCTCGCTGCGTTCGTCCTCCGCCGCCGCGATGATCATCGAGCGGACCGAGGACCATGCCGAGGCGATCACGTCCTGGACCTCGGGACGGGCCAGGACATCGGACTTCAGGCGCTCCACCTTCGCGCGCGTGTCCGTGTCCGACTGGAGGTCGGAGGCGAAGTCCGCCAGGAAGCGGTCCAGGGCGCCGCGCGCCGGGTGACCCGGCATGTCCCGCATCTCGGTGACGAAGCGGAGCAGTTCCTTGTAGACCCGCTCGCCGACCTTCTTGTCCACGAAGCGGGGGGTCCAGCCGGGGGCGCCGCCCTGGACCGCCTCCATCACCGAGTCCCCGTGCACCACCAGCCAGTCGTGCGCCCGGGCGCACACCAGGTCCACCACCCGGCGGTGGCCGCCGTCCGCGACCACCTTCTCCAGGGTCTTGCCGATG
Organism: Streptomyces sp. YS-3; assembly: GCF_045257485.1. Classification (NCBI taxonomy): domain Bacteria; kingdom Bacillati; phylum Actinomycetota; class Actinomycetes; order Kitasatosporales; family Streptomycetaceae; genus Streptomyces; species Streptomyces sp. YS-3. Next base: position 706 of record NZ_JBJHPC010000507.1, read on the forward strand.
CCGGGGGCGATCTCCGCCGCGTCCGCCCGGCGCGTGATCGCCTCGCCCACCACCGCCTGGACGTCCGAGTCCCGCAGGACCGTGAGCGCGCCGCGCAGCGCCGTGGCCAGCTCGGACGTGACCCGGTCCGCGTGCGAGGGGTCCGCCAGCCAGGTGCCCATCCGGGCGCCCATGCCCAGGGCGCCCAGTCTCGTACGCACCACCTGCGGGGAGAGGAAGTTCTCCCCCACGAACGCGCCCAGCGACTCGCCCAGCTGGTCCTTCTTGTTCGGGATGATCGCCGTGTGCGGGATCGGCACGCCCAGGGGGTGGCGGAACAGCGCCGTCACCGCGAACCAGTCCGCCAGCGCGCCCACCATCCCGGCCTCGGCCGCCGCCGCCACGTACGCCGCCCAGGGGCCCGCGCCCGAGCGGTCCGCCCAGGTCGCCAGGGCGAAGACCAGCGCCACCAGGAGCAGCAGGCCCGTCGCCGTGGCCTTCATCCGGCGCACGCCCCGGCGCTTCTCCTCGTCTGCCGCCGTGTACGAGAACGCGGACGTCAGGCCGGCGGCAGGCGGGGGCGACGCGGCCGGTCCCTCCCGGTCGCCCGCCCTCGCCGCTCCACTACGTTCCATTGGCTCCGCCCGTCCACCCGCACGCACCACCCGGTACGCCATCGTCCCTACCTGAGTGACTCCCGGGACGCAAGCCGAGTTCCCGCACGTCGCGTTCTCATTCGAAGGGGTGATCCGTCAGCGGGGCCGGGCATCGACGGAGTCCGTCAGCGCAGTTCCTTGCGCGGGTCGTCGCCGCGTCCCCGCTTCGCCGTCTTCCGCGGCTTGCGCTTGACGTCGATGCCGCCCATCAGGGCGAACCCCGTCACCGTCACCGTCGGCGAGCCCGGGGTGCCCTCGCCCGTCGCCTTGTCGCCGAAGCCGCCCATCAGGCCGAAGCCGCGCACCCGCACCGTCAGCTCGGGCGGGACCGTCACTCCCATCCCGCCCATCACCGTGAAGCAGCGGATCACCGTCTGGGCGGACTCGAAACGGGCCTCGCGCAGGTCGATGTCGCCGCCGCCCCACATCGCGAACGCGGTGAACGTCCGGCCGATCGTCCACGTACCCCGGCGCCCGAACCCGCCCCACAGGGCGAAGGCGCCCCGCGAGGTGGCCGTGCCGCCGATCCGCGCGGGCCAGTCGAGGTCCGCGGAGGAACCGGAGGCGGCCGGGGCCGCCGGGCGCACTCCGGGCGTCGGCAGGTCCCGTACCAGCGGCGCCAAATCCCCGTGCGTACGCGCCTTGTACGCCGCCTCCAGGCGCTCCTCGAACTCCTCCATGTCGAGCCGTCCCTCGGCCACCGCGTCCCGCAGCGCCTCGGCCACCCGTTCGCGCTCCGCGTCCGATGCCCTCATCTCGGGAAGACCCGCCCCCGAAGGTTCACTCGTCATACGGCCAGCCTAATGAAGGCCCCGGTCGGCGTACATGCGCGCGATCACCGACTCGATGTCCGGCTCCCGTACCGAGAGGTCCACCAGCGGATAGCGTGCCGCGATCCCCGCCACCAGCGGCGCCGCCGACGCCGTGGCCGGGAACGCCAGCCACTGCCGGGGCCCCTCGACCCGCACCACGCGCGCGTGGTCGACCTCGATCGGCGCGAGCTCGCGCTCCAGGTCGACCACCAGGGTGCGTTCGCTGCCCCCGACCTCGTGCAGCCCCGCCAGCGCGCCGTCGTACACCAGACGGCCGTGGTCGATCACCATCACGCGCGCGCAGAGCTGCTCGATGTCGGTCAGGTCATGGGTGGTGAGCAGGACCGTGGTGCCGCGTTCGGCGTTCAGGTCCTTCAGGAAGGCACGCACTTTCGCCTTGCTCACCACGTCCAGGCCGATGGTCGGCTCGTCCAGGTAGAGCACCTCCGGGTCGTGCAGCAGGGCCGCCGCGATGTCGCCGCGCATCCGCTGGCCCAGCGACAGCTGGCGTACCGGCACGTCCAGCAGCGGTCCGAGGTCGAGGAGTTCGACGCAGCGGGCCAGGTTCTCGCGGAAGCGGTCGTCGGGGATGCGGTACATCCGGTGGACCAGACGGTACGAGTCGTACAGCGGCAGGTCCCACCAGAGCGTGGTGCGCTGGCCGAAGACCACGCCGATACGGCGGGCCAGGCGGGTGCGTTCGCGCGCGGGGTCCAGGCCCGCCACCCGCACCCGGCCGCCGCTCGGCGTCAGGATGCCGGTGAGCATCTTGACGGTGGTCGACTTGCCCGCGCCGTTGGGGCCGATGTAGCCGACCATCGCGCCGCGCGGCACGGAGAAGGTGATGCCGTCGACCGCCCTGACCTGCCCGCGCTCGCGCCGCAGCCGCCGCCCGTTCCTGCGCCGGACCTCGAAGACCTTCTCGACCCCGTCGAGTTCGATCACATCGCTCATCGTCGTCCCCGCTTCCTCTCAGCTTCCCGTGCTCCGGTACGCCCGCAGGCCCGCCCGCCACGCGATGCCCGCCAGCGCGCAGCAGCCCACCGCCACCAGCGGCGGCGCGAACGCCAGCCAGCCGGGGAGGTCCAGCGGGTAGGGCCGCCCCAGTACGTACAGCGCGGGCAGCCAGTTCACGAAGGCCAGCGGGACCACGAACGTCACCCCGCGTACCAGGTCCTTGGCGAAGAGCGTCGGCGGGTACTGGAGCAGCTGGTTCCCGCCGAACGTGAAGGCGTTCTGCACCTCGGAGGCGTCCTGCGCGACGAACTGGAACGCCGCGCCCGCCACGAACACCGAGGCGAAGACGGTGGCGCCGCTCAGCAGCATCAGCGGGATCAGCAGTACCCGCAGCGGCGTCCAGTGGATGTCGAGCGTCAGCAGCGCGTAGCCGAGGACCAGGAGGCCCTGGGTGATGCGGCCGAGGCGGCGCAGCGCGAACCGGTCGGCGGCGACCTGGGCGAGCACCGGCGCAGGGCGTACGAGGAGCGTGTCGAGGGTGCCGTCGCGCACCCGGCGGCCGAGCCGGTCCATGGACCCCATCACCAGGTCGGCGAGCCCGAACGCGGCGCCCGCCGCGCCGTACAGGAACGCCACCTCGGGCAGCGTGTACCCGCCCAGCGCGTCGATGTGCGAGAACATCAGCAGGATCGCCACGAAGTCGAGCGCGGTCGCCGCGAAGTTGCCGAACGCCGTCATCACGAAGGACGCCCGGTAGGCCATGGTGGAGCGGATCCACATGCCGGCGATCAGCCGGTAGGCGCGCACGCCCTCCGCGACGGCGCGCAGCCGCCCGACGCGCGCGCCCGTGTCCGGGACCGCCGCCGTCCCGGCCGTCGCGCCGGCCGCCGTCTCGGCTGCCGTCTCAGCCACCCTGGACCACCACCCTCCTGGTCGCCGCCGCCTGGAGCAGGCGTCCGGCGCAGATCAGCACCGCCGCCCAGCCGAGCTGGAAGGCGTACGCCCGTGCCAGGCCCCAGCCGGTGTGGTGGCCGAGCAGGACATCGGCCGGGATCTGGAGCAGCGCCGACCAGGGCAGCGCCCGCGCCACCTCGCCGAGGGCGCCGGGAAAGACGTTGAGCGGCAGCAGCATCCCGGAGAAGAAGGTCCCGCCGAGCCAGGCGATCTGCGTCAGGCCCGCCCCGTCGAGCAGCCAGAACGCCGAGAGCGCCACCAGATAGCGGATCGAGAAGCTGACGACGACGCCGAACAGGACGGCGAGCACGAACGCCAGCCATGTCCTGGGGTCGACGGGCAGCGCCAGATCGAAGAAGAGCGCCCCGAACGCCAGCGGCACCAGACCGCGCCCCAGGAAGTGGAAAGCCGCCCGGCCCACATCGCCCGCGAGCCACCACAGTTGGAGGTCGACGGGACGGTACAGGTCGATCGCGATGTCACCCGTACGGATGCGTTCGACGAGCTCGTCCTCGAAGCCGCCACCCATCATGGCGACGGTCATGAGGAGGGCCTGGCCGAGCCACACATACGTCAGTGCCTCGGCCTGGTCGTAACCGCCCAGACGAGGGCGGACGTTCCACAGGGCCATATAGGTGTACGCCATGATCACACCGAAGACGGTGTTGGTGAACATCCCCGCCGCAGTGGCGATCCGGTACGCCGTATGGCGTCGGAACCCACCTGCGGCCACCGCCAGGTAGAGCCGCACCACGCCACCTTCCGTCCGGTCCGTGTATGAAGGGCCCATGCCCGACCGCCCCACCGCACCCGAAGGCGTCACGGCCGGGCCGTCCAAAGCGCCCGACCCTAGTGCCGTCCGGTGATCGTGCGCGACGGCTTTTCCAGACCCGGGCATGCAATATGGGCGTACAACGCGAATCACCCGATACAGCCCAGCGCCGAGAGAGACATGAGCGACGACGAGCAGCCCAACCGGCCCTCTCCTCGGGGCTGGGCCCCCCGGGACCCCGGCGGCACGGGCCCCGGGGCCGCCCAAGGCCCGCCGGCCGCCACGCCGGGCCCCGCCTCACCCGGCGGCGGCGCCGACGGCCCGGACGGCAGGGCCGGACGCGGCGAGGGCCCGGACAGCGGCGAGACCGGGGACGAGGCTC
>NZ_JBJHPC010000508.1:0-5215 GCF_045257485.1 Streptomyces sp. YS-3
ACCCTGACCCCGGCGGACCTCGCCACCATCCCCTCGGCCGACCTCCCGGCGGGGCTGCCCGCGTGGATGCGCTCCGACGAGCCGTGGGCCGCCCGCCAGGGGGCGACACCGGCGGAGAAGCGTGCCACGATCACCGTCCAGATCCCGGCGGACCAACGCCCCTTCAGCTGACCGCCGTCGGCGGTCCGCCCGCACCGCGCCGCACCGCGCGCGGAGTGCTCGCCCACGCCTCGGGCAGCGTCGTCCCGGTGTCGACGACCGCCACGCCCAGTTGCTCCGCCGTCAGACCGACCACCCCCGACAGGTCCGCGTCCACCAGCCTCGTGCCCGTGAAATCAGCCTGCCGGAGACTCGCGCCGCGCAGGTCGGTGCCTCTCAGGACAGCGCCCTCCAGATGGGCCCGGTCGAGCCACGCGCCCGCGAGGAAGGTGTCCCTCAGCCAGGCGTCCTCCAGCCGGGCGCCGATCAGGTCGGCCTTCTCCAAATGGGCGCCCCCGAGCCGGACGCGGTCCAGCCTCGCGTCCCGGAGGTCCGCTCCGCGCAGGTCCGTACGCCGCAGGTCGATACGGAACGGCTCCTCCCGCGGCGGACGTCTGCCCAGGACCGTCAGGGCCGCCTGCACGGACTCCTCCGGCGGCGCCTCGGCGGGGGGCACCCCCTCGGACGACACCGTCACCTGGTCACGGACGAACGCGGCCAGGACCTCGACCACCGTGAGGTGGTCCTTGGCGGAGTCCCGCATGATCCGCTCCAGCGCGTAGATACCGCCGAGCCGCTCGACCGTGCGCTCCGAGGCGAGGAGTTTGATGGCCTCCACATAGCGGCCGGTGACCTGGCCGTCGCGGGCGATCTCGGCCTGCTCGCGGTCGCGTTCGCGGGTGTGGCCGAGCGTACGGTCGGTGTAGTAGAGGCCCGCCCCGGCGACCGCGCCGGCGCCGAGCGCGACCAGCGCGGTGCGGAACCCCGTGATCACCACACCGTCGGCGGGCTGGAGGTCCCGGTGGCGCAGCCGGCCGCCGTCGAGCCACCAGGGGCCCTGCCACAGCAGCAGGGCGTAGCCGACGAAGCCGACGGCCAGCAGCGCGAGGACCAGCGCGCGCCTCCGGCTCCGTCTCATACGCGGGAGCATGTCCCCGCCGGAGTCGCCGTATGCCTTGCGGGGCACGCCGTGTTGGGTCTCCCCCAGCGGTCCCGACCGGTCGCGGGCACCGCTTCTGGTAGTTCTGGGAACGACCGAGTCCTGATCCGTGCCCATCTGGAGGCCGCCATGGCCGTTCGCCGCGTAGTGCCCAACATCCGTGCGCAGGCCCCGGCCCGGAGCCGGGAGTTCTACGGTTTGCTGGGGTTCGAGGAGGTGATGAACCACGGCTGGATCATGACCCTCGCCTCCCCGTCCGCCCCCACGGCGCAGGTCAGCCTGATGTCCGAGGACAGGACCGCGCCGGTGGTGCCCGATCTGAGCGTCGAGGTGGACGACGTGGACGCGGCGTACGCGGCGGTGCGGGCGAGCGGCGCGGAGATCGTGCATCCGCTCCAGGACGAGGAGTGGGGCGTGCGCCGGTTCTTCGTACGCGACCCCGACGGCCGGGTGGTCAACGTGCTGGCGCACCGCTGACGGAACCCCGTGCCGCCCGGGGCGGGTGCGCCCGGGCCGGCACGGGGGTGGCAGCTAGGGCGTGTTGCGAAAGTGGCGCCGTCCGCCCGCGGGACTTTCGCAACACGCCCTAGCCCCGCAGGTCCACCACGGCGCGCAGTTTGCCGCTGGTGGGGCTGCGGTCCAGCTTCGCGCCGTCGACCGCCTCGACCTTCAGGTCGAGCAGTCGCTCGGTGACGGCCGAGCGCAGCTCGGGATAGTCGGCGAGGAAGGCCTCGCGCAGCCGCTCCGGGTCGGCGGCGCCCGCGCGTTCCACCCGGACGGTGAGCCGTTCGTGGGTGTCCTGCCGGGTGAGGACGGTCTGGAGTTCGCCGCTGTAGCCGGCCCGCTCCTGCGCGATGACCGCGAAGCGGCGGTGGTTGAGGAAGTGCGTGGCCACCCGCATCACGTCCCCGGTCCTGCCGCGCAGTTCGAAGCGGGGCGCGTGGCTGCCGCACGGGCAGCGGCCCTCGACCGCGCGGCCGAGGTCGCCGATCACATACCGCCCGAGGTGCTGGCCGCGCCGGGCGTGGGTGGTGAAGACCAGGCGGCCGGTCTCCCCCGGGGCCACCGGGCGGTCGGCTTCGAGGTCGAGTATCTCCATGGTGTGCAGATCGGCGTGCAGGTGGTGGACGCCGCCGGTGCTCCGGGCGCACTGGTAGCCGAGCGGGCCGAGGTCGGTGCTCCCGTAGGTGATGGACCGTACGACCTCGATGCCGAAGGAGTCGCGCAGGGTGCGCTGCTGGGCGTCGGTGAAGTGCTCGCCGCCGTAGAACACCTTGCGGATGCCGCCGTAGGCGCGCAGCGCGTCCGCCTCCTCGTGGAGCAGTTGCCACAGGTAGGAGGGCATACCGAAGAGCGTGTCCGCCCGGTGGTCGATCAGCGCCTGCGCGGTGGCGCGGTGGTCCGGGCCGGCCGCGAGCGGCAGTTGGACGCCGCCCAGGCGCTCCAGGATGGAGAAGAAGCTGATGAAGCTGCCGTACATACCGCCGCAGTAGAAGAGGTTGGCGGTGCGGTCCGCCATCGGGTCGTAGCCCGCGGCGAGCAGACCGCGGGCGGCGGCGTGCATCTGGGTGTCGTAGTCGTCGTAGCTGAACAGCGAGAGCGCGGGGGCGCCGGTGCTGCCGCCGCTGCGGAAGTACAGCTCGGCGTCGGCCCTGGAAACCTGCCGGTTGAGCTCCTGGACCTCCTCCTTGCCGGTCAGCGGGCCGCTCGGGGACGGCAGGAGGACCGGCCGGGCCAGGTCGTCCAGGCACGCGGTGGTGGCGAACCGGGCGTCCGCCTGGACCGCGACGCGCCGGCTGTAGCGCTGGAGGGCGTACACCCCGTCGTGGGGCTCTCCCGAGTAGCCCGCGAGCATGGCGCCGAGCGGGGTGACACGGGTGACGCCCGCGGCGAAGGCGGCGCGGGCGAGTTCGGCGGTGTCGGTGGGGCTCGCCGCGATGCCGACGGTCTGGAGGTAGCGGCGCATCGGGCGCAGGGTGCCGATCAGCTTCCTTCGCGGCAGCGGCTTGACCCAGACGCTGCGGTGCAGCGGCGAGGCGGTGAGGGCCGGCCGGGTGTCGGCCATGACCCGCCAGGAGCCGTCGGGTGCGGCGAACACCCGCGTCAGACCGAGGTGTTCTTCCAGTCGGGCGACGAGCTCGGTGGTGGTCAGCTCGGCCTGCTCGGCGATGCCGGGCTTCTCCACGGCCGCGGGCCGGGCGGCCAGTACGTCCGCGAGGCGCTCGGCGAAGGCGAAGACGTCCCGCTCGTCCTCGGTGTCGAGGTAGACCACCTGGGGGCTGGAGCAGGCCTGCTGCTCGTGCAGGCAGACGTCGTCCGCCAGCGCCTCCAGCGCGGCCCGCTCGTCCCAGGCGTCCCGGGTGAGGTAGGCGAAGGAGATGCGGTGGCCCCACTCCACCAGCCGGCAGCCGGGCGGCACATGGGCGGCGACCCCTTCGACGGCGCTCTCGCCGCCCCAGACGGCGACGGCGTCGGCGGGCGCGCACATCAGTGCCAGCCAGTCCTGCCGGGAGGAGGAGAAGCGCAGCACGATGACGCGGGCGGCGAGGGCGCCGGTGGTGTCGAGCGCGGCGAGCTCGGCCAGCAGGTGCTGGGTGAGCAGGGTGTCGCCGCCGCTGGTCTTGAGGATGTTGACGTTTCCGGCAAGCAGTCCCTCGACGATGCTGAGCGGGGCGACGGTGGCCGCGTTGCCCGGCGCGATGTGGGCGACCAGGCCGACCGGCGCCCAGGCCTCGTACACCGTCTCGCGGGCGTCGGGCCGGTTCAGCCGTCCCGGGGCGGTGCCGCCGAGTTCGCGGCGCAGCTTGCGGGTGAGCTCGGTGCGGCCGAGGTAGGTGGCGAGTTCGTCGAGGAGGGACTCCTCGCCCTCCGCGAGATGCGGCGCGAGCCGGTCGCGCACCGGGTGCGCCGGGTCGCGCAGGGCGGTGGCGAGGGCGTCGCAGGCGGCCAGCACCGTCTCGGTCTCCAGCGGGCTCGCCAGGGCCTCCTCGACGACGGCGGACAGGGTGGCCAGGCGCCGCCCGGCCTCCTCGTCGCCGATGAACGCACCCTGCCAGTAGTGGTGTCCGGCCGTCGGGTCCATGGTCTCGGTCTCCGTCTCCGTCTCCGTCTCTGTCCGCGCGGTCACGACATGCCCTTCATCAGTTCGGCGGCGGCCACCGCGCAGCTCTTGTTGCGGCTCACTCCGGCGCGTCCGTGGACGGTGAACCAGTCGGTGTCCAGGTCGCACCCGCACTCCGAGCCGGGGTGCAGCGAGGCCAGGTCGCCCATGACGACGCTCTGCGCCGGTACGGAGGTGATGTACGGGGAGACGAGGTGGAGATAGCCGGTCTCGCCGTACGGCAGCGGCTCCAGGGTGGCGTTGGAGAGGATGGCGACGCGCGACCAGACGGGGGCGTGCAGCCGGTGGTGGTCGCACTCGATGTACGGGATGCAGTGCTCGACGGAGCCGAAGGTGTCGCGGATGCGGTCGCCGGGGATGCCGAGCTGCTCGGTGACGCGGGCGTACAGCTCGTCCTTGCCGATGCGCCGGTCGGCGTGGCCCTTCCAGCCGCCGCCGAGGACGACGAGGGAGCCCTCGGGCAGCCGCAGCGGCGGCAGGCCCATCGCGCGCATCCGCTCCAGGGTGAAGTAGAGGAAGGCGGGGAAGCCCAGGATGCGCACCGGGGCGTCGTCCTGCTCGAAGCGGCGCAGCGCGGCCACGCAGCCGAAGGGGTCGAACTCGTGCCCGTCGCCGGTGTTGCGCAGTGCGTACTCGACCGTGCGGGCCGGGGCGAAGTCGCAGAGGTAGTTGTCGGTGAAGGCCGTGCCGAGGTTGAGGGCGGGGGCCGGCTCGTAGCTGTACAGGAGGTAGTTGACCTCCGTTTCCGGGGTGATCCAGCCGTTGCGCTCGAAGATGCGGGCGACCATGCGCTGGGCCGAGCGGATGGTCCAGCGGTCGAAGAACATCTGCGACTTCTGGCCGGTGGTGCCGGAGGAGGTCAGATGCAGGTCGACGTCCTCGCGCGGGATGGACAGCACTTCGTGGCGCTTGAAGAAGGTGGCGTGCACCAGCGGGGCCCGGTACGGGTGTGCGGG
>NZ_JBJHPC010000509.1:0-5215 GCF_045257485.1 Streptomyces sp. YS-3
CCCTAGTGACACGCACCGATTCAATCCGTACGCTGCTGAATATGGATATGCACACTGTCGTGGTGGGGACGTCCGGGACGACCCCGGAGGACGTCGTCGCCGTCGCTCGCCGCAACGCCAGGGTCGAGCTCTCGGCCGACGCTCTCGACGCCCTCGCCAGAGCCCGCGGGATCGTGGACGCCCTGGCCGCCAAGCCGGAGCCCGTGTACGGCGTCTCCACCGGGTTCGGCGCCCTCGCCACCCGGCACATCAGCCCCGACCTGCGCGCCCAGCTCCAGCGCAACATCGTGCGCTCGCACGCCGCCGGCATGGGCCCGCGCGTGGAGCGCGAGGTGGTCCGCGCGCTGATGTTCCTGCGGCTGAAGACCGTCGCCTCGGGTCACACCGGCGTACGCCCGTCCGTCGCGCAGACCATGGCGGACATCCTGAACGCCGGGATCACTCCCGTCGTCCACGAGTACGGCTCGCTCGGCTGCTCCGGCGACCTCGCGCCGCTCTCGCACTGTGCCATGACCCTGATGGGCGAGGGCGACGCGGAGGGCCCCGACGGGGTCGTCCGGCCCGCCGGGGAGCTGCTCGCCGAGGCCGGCATCGAGCCCGTCGAGCTGCGCGAGAAGGAGGGCCTGGCCCTCCTCAACGGCACCGACGGCATGCTCGGCATGCTGGTCATGGCCCTCGCGGACCTCAAGAAGCTCTACACCTCCGCCGACATCACCGCCGCGCTCTCCCTGGAGGCGCTGCTCGGCACCGCCAGGGTCCTCGCCCCCGAGCTGCACGCGATCCGCCCGCACCCGGGCCAGGGCGCCTCCGCCGCCAACATGCTCGCCGTACTGAAGGGTTCCGGTCTGACCGGGCACTTCCAGGAGGACGAGGCCCCGCGCGTCCAGGACGCCTACTCGGTGCGCTGCGCCCCGCAGGTCGCCGGCGCCGGCCGCGACACCATCGCGTACGCGCTCACCGTCGCCGAGCGCGAGCTCGCCTCTGCGGTCGACAACCCCGTCGTCCTGCCGGACGGCCGCGTGGAGTCCAACGGCAACTTCCACGGCGCCCCGGTCGCCTACGTCCTGGACTTCCTGGCGATCGCCGCCGCCGACCTCGGCTCCATCGCCGAGCGCCGCACCGACCGCCTGCTCGACAAGAACCGCTCGCACGGCCTGCCGCCGTTCCTCGCGGACGACGCCGGTGTCGACTCCGGTCTGATGATCGCCCAGTACACGCAGGCCGCCCTGGTCAGCGAGATGAAGCGGCTGGCCGTCCCGGCCTCCGCCGACTCCATCCCGTCCTCCGCCATGCAGGAGGACCACGTCTCCATGGGCTGGTCGGCCGCCCGCAAGCTGCGGACCGCGATCGACAACCTGACCCGGATCATCGCCGTCGAGCTGTACGCGGCGACCCGGGGCATCGAGCTGCGCCACGGCCTCACCCCCGCGCCCGCCTCCGGGGCGGCCATCCGCGCGGCCCGGGAAGCCGGTGTCGGCGGTCCCGGCCCGGACCGCTTCCTCGCCCCCGACCTGGCCGCCGCCGACGCGTTCGTACGCTCCGGACAGCTGGTCGCGGCCGTCGAGACGGTCACCGGTCCGCTGGCCTGACAGCCGCGCGGTACGTGTGAAGGGGCGCCCGGGAACTTCCCGGGCGCCCCTTCACGTACGCGTACTTCCGTTCCGGAGGGATTCAGTACTGCTGGCGCGCCCTGCGCACCGAGAAGGCGACGAACCCCGCCCCCAGGCCCAGGAAGGCCGTACCGCCGAAGAGGTACGGGGACGTGTCCACCGTGCCCGTGTCGGCGAGGGCGGGCCCCGTCTGGGCGCCCGGCGCGGCGCCCGGCGTGGAGCCCGGCGCGGTGGCGGGCACGGCCCGGGGACCGGCCGCCGGGCGGGACGGGGCCGGCTGTGGCTTCTCGTCCGTGGCGTTGGCGGACGGGACGAACCACAGAGCGCAGAGCAGCGAGCCCGCGGCGGTGGCGGTGAGCAGAGGCCGGCGAGCGACGGACACCTGGTCGATCCCCCTTGTAGTACGGCGAATTGGTGGTGTGCGTCGATGCTAGTGAAAGCAGCGGGTCGCAGGAAAGTCGCGGAGGTCGCGAGCCCTACGCTCCGACGCATGACGACTGAAGAGACACCACGCTATGTCCGTCTCCGGGTGGATTTGGTACTGGAGATCGATGACCCGGAGGCGCTGACCGGCGCGGCCCTGGAGCGCATCACGGCGGACGAGCTCCTTCCGGATCAGGAACGCGCGCATGCCCGGTCCGCCGTACGGGAAGACGAGGCGGAGGCCCTGGCGTATCTCGTCGACCCCTTCGACCTGGTGGCCGAGGTGCCGGGGGTCGAGCTCGCACAGGCCTCCTGGAGCAGCGAGGAGGTCGAGTACGACCCCGACGACGAGGACTGGGACCTCGACGAGGAAGATGAGAGCGACGAGGAGGACGAGGACGAGGGCACGCGCCCTTGACGTCCGGGGGGCCGCGCGGGGGCCGGGTTTGTCCGGACCGGGTGGCGTTTCCCACACCTCATCCGGAAGGGGAACCACAGCTTCAGTGGCTATGTTGTTCAGTCGATGGCCTGGGGGACCGGCAACGATGGAGAAGCGTGTGATAACGGAGAGTAAGCGGCGCAAGGGTCTTGTGGCCGCGTCCGCGGTGCTCGGCGGTGTACTGCTGCTGTCGGCCTGCAACGACGGCGGCAAGGGCGGGGGCAGCGCCGACGCCTCGAAGTCGTCGCAGTCCCAGGTCGACAAGGCGGCCGAGAAGGACACCTCCGACGCGAAGATCACCATCACGCCCAAGAACGGCGCCGACAACGTCGGCATCAACAACGACACCAAGGTGTCGGTGGTCGACGGCAAGCTGACCTCGGTGGTCATGACGTCCGCCGAGGGCACTCCGGTCCCGGGGAAGATATCCGCGGACGGGCTGAGCTGGGTGCCGGACAAGCAGCTCAAGCGCTCGGCCAAGTACCGGATCACGGCGACCGCGCAGGACGCCAAGGGCCGCCAGGCGCACGAGAACACCGCGTTCGCGACCGTCTCGCCCGCCAACAGCTTCGTCGGCAACTTCACGCCCGAGTCCGGCTCCACGGTCGGCGTGGGCATGCCGGTGTCGGTGACCTTCGACAAGGCGGTCACCAACAAGAAGGACGTCCAGTCCCACATCTCGGTGACCTCCAGCAGCGGCCAGCAGGTCGTCGGGCACTGGTTCGGCGCCCAGCGCCTGGACTTCCGCCCGCAGGACTACTGGAAGTCCGGCTCGACCGTGACCATGAAGCTCGACCTCGACGGCGTCGAGGCCAAGCCGGGCGTCACCGGCGTCCAGGAGAAGACGGTCACCTTCAAGATCGGCCGCAACCAGGTCTCCACGGTCGACGCCAAGACCCACCAGATGACCGTCACGCAGGACGGCAGGACCGTCAAGACGATCCCGATCTCGGCGGGCGCGCCCGACCACAAGACGTACAACGGCACCATGGTGATCTCCGAGAAGTTCAAGGAGACCCGGATGAACGGCGCCACCGTCGGCTTCACGGACGGCGACGGCAAGGGCGAGTACGACATCAAGGACGTCCCGCACGCCATGCGCCTGTCGGCCTCGGGCACCTTCATCCACGGCAACTACTGGGGCGACAAGTCCATCTTCGGCAGCGTCAACACCAGCCACGGCTGCGTCGGCCTGTCCGACACCAAGGGCGCGGGCGACCCGAACACCGCCGCCGCCTGGTTCTACGAGCACTCCATCGTCGGTGACGTGGTCGTCGTCAAGAACACCGGCGACAAGACCATCACGCCCGACAACGGCTTCAGCGACTGGAACATGAGCTGGGCGGCCTGGCAGGCCGGCTCCGCCGCCTGATCCCGTCCCGTACCGGCCCGTACCGGCCCGTACCGGTTCGTACGACGCCGTACGACAGCGATGGCCGCGCCCGCATCCCCGGGCGCGGCCCTTCGCGTTCTCATGGCACTCTCATCGTGGCCTCAAGCCACGATCACCGGGCCCCTCTAGCTTCGCGCCATGTTCTTCACCTACCTCCGGCGCGAGCTGCGCCGCCGCAGAAAGGCGGCGCTGGTCGTCGCCTCGGGGCTCGCCCTCGGTATCGCGCTGGTCATCGTGGTCAGTTCGGTGTCGGCCGGGATGACCCGGGCGCAGGGCAAGGTCCTGCAGTCGCTGTACGGCCTCGGCACCGACATGACGGTCACCAAGGCCGCGGCCCCGCCCGGAACCCCGCAGGAGGGCCGCCAGCGCTTCAAGTTCGACGCCAGGGGCAGCGGGGACAGCGGCACCCAGTCCGGCGACCGGGTGATGGTCCAGGGCTTCCAGACCCTCGCCTCCTCCACCGTCGGCCAGGTCGGCGGGCAGAGCGGGGTGGCGGACGCCGTCGGCGGACTCAACCTGACCGTGCTGAAGGTCGACGGGCAATTCACCCGCGGCGAGTTCAAGCAGTACCGGCAGCAGCGGCGCGGCCAGGGCGGCGGCGGGGGCGGCCCGCAGGGCGAGGTGCAGGGCGGCGGCGCCTCCTTCGACGTCAACTCCTTCACGGTCTACGGCACGGACGTCACCAAGCAGGGGCTCGGCCCGCTCACCACCTCCCGGATCACCTCCGGCCGTACCTTCCGTACCGACGAGAACACCGCCCCGGTCGCGGTGCTCGACAGCGCGTACGCCAAGGAGAAGAAGCTCGCCCCCGGCGGCAGCATCACCGTCTCCACCACTAAGTTCACGGTCATCGGACTCGCCACGGCCGACAGCGGGGAGGCCGCCGCCAACGTCTATCTGCCGCTCGCGCGGGCGCAGACGCTCGCCGGCGCCAAGGACAAGGTCACCACGGTCTACGTCAAGGCCGCCGACTCGCAGAAGATCGCCGCGGTGAAGTCCGCCATCCAGAAGAACGTCCCCGGGACCACGGTGACCACCTCCGCCGACCTCGCCGACACCGTCTCGGGCTCCCTGTCCACCGCCGCCGACCTCGCCTCCAGCGTCGGCAGATGGCTCTCCTACGCCGTGCTGGCCGCCGCCTTCCTGGTGGCGGGGCTGCTCACCTCCTCGGCGGTCGGCCGCCGGGTGCGGGAGTTCGGCACGCTCAAGGCGCTCGGCTGGAAGAGCGGCCGGGTCACCCGCCAGGTCGTCGGAGAAGCCCTGGTCAACGGGCTGATGGGCGGTGTGCTCGGAATCGCCCTCGGGGTGGCGGGCGCCTACGCCGTCACCGCGATCAGCCCGACGCTCACC
>NZ_JBJHPC010000510.1:0-5194 GCF_045257485.1 Streptomyces sp. YS-3
GACCCCCACCGAGGCGCTGCGCGCCGCCCCCGCCGTCCGGGGGACACCCGCGCGGGAAGCAGGCCGGGGGGCGCACACCGCCCGGTTCACTCCTTCGGCGGTATTCCTGAGCAAAAGGTGAGCCTTTGCAAATCATGTGGAAACCCATAGGCTCCGGCGGACGTGCCGAACGCCTGGCAAGACGGCGGCGTCGCGGCGCCGACGCCATGACATCAGTGCCCGAGGGGAATCCGCTCGACATGCCCGACCAGGCGCGGACAGCGCTCCTTCAGCCCGAGCCGGTGCTCACCAGCACCGGCACCCCGCAGCGGACCGGCTCCGTCGTCGAGGGGAGCCGCCCGAGCCGCATCTACGCACTCGACGGTCTGCGCCTCCTCGCGGCCCTCACGGTCGTCATGTTCCACTACATGGCGCTCACCGGACGTTGGCCGGAAACCGACTCGCGCGCCAGATTTCCGGTCACTTATCCGGTCGCCGCCTACGGCTGGCTCGGCGTCCAGCTCTTCTTCCTCATCAGCGGCTTCGTGATCTGTATGAGCAGCTGGGGCAAGCCGCTCCAGTCGTTCTTCGTCTCACGCGTGGTGCGGCTCTACCCCGCGTACTGGTTCGCGGTCATCGCCACCACCGTGGTCGTGGCGGCCGTGCCGGGCGGGCTGGGCGCGCGCCCGGTGGAGGACGTCGTCACCAATCTCACGATGTTCCAGGAGCCGATGGGCGTCCAGAGCGTCGACAGCGTCTACTGGACCCTCTTCGCCGAACTGCGGTTCTATCTGCTCTTCGCGGTGGTGGCCTGGCGCGGGCTGACCTACCGCCGCGTGTTGTTCTTCTGCTGCGCCTGGGCCGTGGCCAGTGCGCTCGCCTACCAGTCCGACGACAGCACCCTCCGGATGATCATCATGCCGGACAACAGCTGGTGCTTCATCGCGGGTGTCGCCTTCTATCTGATGTACCGGTTCCGGCCGAACCTGATGCTCACCGGCATCGTCCTGTTCAGCCTCGCCGCGTCGCTGCCCGCCACCCACAGCACCTGGGAGCACGCCCGGGAGCGCCTGAGCCACCCGATGCCCTACTGGCCGGTCATGGTGATCATGGCGGCCTGCTTCGGGCTGATGGGCCTGGTCGCCACCGGGAAGCTCTCCTGGATCCAGTGGCGCTGGCTGCCGTACGCGGGCGCCCTGACGTATCCGCTCTACCTCCTCCACGAGTACATCGGCTGGGAGATCATCGGCGCGCTCTCCCCCCAGGTGAAGCCCGTCCCGCTGGTCAGCGGGGTGATCGCGCTGATGCTGCTGGTGTCCTGGCTGGTGCACCGGTACGTGGAGCGGCCCCTCGGCAGGCGCCTCAAGCGGGGCCTGGACAAGCTCTGAAATGAAGCGGCCCCGGGGAGTTCAGGAGAACTCCCCGGGGCCGCCCCGCCGACCCCCGTACGGCGGCTACTCGCTCGCGATTGCTCCGAGCACGTTCATGCGGCCCGCCCGGAAGGCGGGGACCAGGGCGGCGAACAGACCCACGAACGCCGATCCGACGAAGACCGTGGTGATCGTCGGCCAGGGGATGTCCAGGACGCCCAGACCCTCCAGGGCCAGCAGCTTCTGGGCGGTCGTCCCCCAGGCCATACCGAGGCCCAGGCCCAGCAGGGCGCCGAAGAGGGCGATCACCACCGACTCCAGACGGATCATCCGGCGCAGCTGGCGGCGCGAGAGGCCGATGGCGCGCATCAGGCCGATCTCCCGGGTCCGCTCGACGACGGACAGGGCGAGGGTGTTCACCACACCGAGCACCGCGACGATGATCGCCAGGGCCAGCAGGCCGTACACGATGTTCAGGAGCTGGCCGATCTGGTCCTTCAGGTCCTTCTTGAAGTCCGTCTGGTCCTGCACCTTGTACTGCGGGTACTTCTTCAGCGCGGCCTTCAGGGACGCGTACGCCTCCTTGGCCTTGCCGTCCTCGGCCTTGGCGAACATGATCATGTTCTTCGGCACCCGGTCGGCGGGCAGATAGCGCTCGGCGGTCGTGACGTTGGTGTACATCGCGCCCTTGTCGACGTTGGTGTCGTCCGAGGTGATCGCCGCGACCTTGAGGCGGGCCGTGCTGCCGCCCTTGAAGGCGACGGTCAGCGTGGAGCCGACCTTGACGCCGTGCTCCTCGGCGAACTTGTCGCCGACCGACATGGCGTCCTTGCCGTACGCCTCGGAGAGCTTGCCGGAGACCGTCTCGCGCCGCAGGTCCTCGGCGTAGGTGGGACTGGCCGCGGAGATGTCCTCGTCGCCGGTCTTCCCGTCCGGCGTGGTGATCTTCACGTCGACCGACTTGTAGTCGGTGACATGGGCGATACCCGGCGTCCTGCGCAGGGCGTCGGCGGCCTGCGGCACGATCGGCCGGCCGTCGTTGTTGCCCGACTGGACGATGAAGTCCGCGCCGACCGACTTGTCGAGCTCGGCGGTGGCCGAGGCGACCATCGAGGAGCCGACCACCGAGAGGCAGGCCACCAGGGCGAGCCCGATCATCAGGGCCGCGCCGGTCGCTCCCGTACGCCGCGGGTTGCGCAGCGCGTTGCGCTCGGCCATCCGGCCGACGGGGCCGAACATCCGCAGCACCAGGGCGCTGATCACCCGCACCACACCGCCCGCGAGCAGCGGGCCGATCACCACGAAGCCGATGAGGGTGAGGACCACGCCGACGGCGAGGACGCCCGCGCCGGAGCTGGCCTTGTCGGCGTGGGCCGCGGCGTAGAGCGAGGCGGCGCCGGCGCCGGTGAGGACCAGACCGATGACGGCCCGGACCATGCCCGCCCGGCCGTCCGCCGGCGTACCGGCGTCGCGCAGGGCCGCCATGGGCGAGATCTTGCCCGCCCGGCGGGCCGGGAGGTAGGCGGCGAGGACGGTGACGACGATACCGAGCAGCATGCCGACCGCCGGGGTCGTCCACTTGACCGTGAGGTCGTCGGTGGACAGCTCCAGGCCCATCGAGCCCATGATCTTCATCAGGCCGACGGCCAGACCGACACCCGCGCCGACTCCGAGGACGGAGCCGAAGAAGCCGAGCAGCAGCGCCTCGACCAGGACCGAGCGGTTGACCTGCTTGCGGCTGGAGCCGATGGCCCGCATCAGACCGATTTCGCGGGTGCGCTGGGCGACCAGCATCGAGAAGGTGTTGATGATCAGGAAGATGCCGACGAGGAAGGCGATTCCGGCGAAGCCGAGCATCGCGTACTTCATGACGTCGAGGAAGGAGCCGACCGAGTCGCGGCCGGAGTCCTTGGCCTCGGCGGCCGTCTCCAGCTTGTAGGTGCCGGCGCCGAGCCGGGCGGCGACGTTCTGCTTCAGCTGCTCGTCGCTGACGCCGTCGACGGCGGTGAGCGAGAGGTTGGTGAACAGGCCGGTGCGGCCCAGCAGTTCGCGCTGGGCGGTGGCGGTGTCGAAGTAGACGATCGCCGCGCCCGGGTTGGTCACCTTGAAGGAGGCGATGCCGGTGATCTTCGCGGTGAAGTCACCGGTGACGGCGATGGTGCGCAGCTCGTCGCCGATCTTCAGATCGTGCTTGTCGGCGGTGTCGGCGTCGACCATCATCTCCGTCGGCCCGCGCGGGGCGTGACCGGAGGTGATCTCCATCGCCTTGAGGTCGTTGGCGGTCCAGTTGCCGGCGATCGTGGGGCCTCCGTTGGAGGAACCCATGTTCTCGTTCTCGGAGTTGACGACCGTCACGCTGGAGCTGGAGACGCCGCCCTCGGCGGACTTCAGCCCGGCGGTGCCGCGCACCTTCTCCAGGGCCGAGGCGGGCAGCGCCTCCGGCCTGCCGGTCTGCGGCCGGTCGTCGGCCTTGGCGTTCTTCGGACTGACGGTGACGTCGGCCGCGGTGGCGGCGAAGAGCTTGTCGAACGTGGTGTTCATGGTGTCGGTGAAGACGAGCGTGCCGCACACGAACGCCACCGAGAGCAGGACCGCGACGGCCGAGAGGGCCATCCGTCCCTTGTGCGCGAAGAAGTTGCGCATCGAGGTCTTGAGCACGGTCATGACGTCCGCCCCCGCGCGTCGAAGTCCTTCATGCGGTCCAGCACGGCTTCCGCGGTCGGGCGGAACATCTCGTCGACGATCCGGCCGTCCGCGAGGTAGAGCACCCGGTCCGCGTAGGAGGCGGCGACCGGGTCGTGGGTGACCATCACGATGGTCTGGCCCAGCTCGTCCACCGAGCGGCGCAGGAAGCCGAGGACCTCGGCGCCCGCGCGGGAGTCCAGGTTTCCGGTCGGCTCGTCACCGAAGATGATCTCGGGCCGGGCGGCGAGGGCGCGGGCGACCGCGACGCGCTGCTGCTGACCGCCGGAGAGCTGGGTCGGGCGGTGCTTGAGCCGTCCGGCGAGCCCGACGGTCTCCACCACGCGGTCCAGCCACTCCCGGTCCGGCTTGCGGCCCGCGATGTCCATCGGGAGCGTGATGTTCTCCAGCGCGTTGAGCGTCGGCAGCAGGTTGAACGCCTGGAATATGAAGCCGATCCGGTCGCGGCGCAGCTGCGTGAGCTTCTTGTCCTTGAGACCGGTGATCTCGGTGTCGTCCAGGTAGATCTGGCCGCTCGTCACCGTGTCGAGCCCGGCCAGGCAGTGCATCAGCGTGGACTTGCCGGAGCCCGACGGGCCCATGATCGCGGTGAACTGCCCCCGCGCGATGTCCACGTCCACGTCATCGAGGGCCACCACGCGGGTCTCCCCCGACCCGTACGCCTTGACGACCTGGCGCGCCCGAGCCGCGACCGCCGTTTGCCCTCCAGTGCCCCCGTGCCTGGGAATGGTCACAGCCGTTGTCACGGTTCTTCTCCTCGTTGCGAGTCAGTGCGTCAGCGCGTCGGTGGGCCGGCTCCTGTGTGGTCCGGAGCCTCGTCGCCGCCGCGTTTCGTGGTTGCGTCTTGAGTCTGGCGATCGAGGACGCCCGGCACCCTGGTGCCCGGCGGTGTCTTGCATGGGGGGCTAGCCCCACCTTCCACCTGCGGCCCCCCGCAGCCGCTCGATGTAGGACCACGTTAAAGAACCGCTCCCCCTCTTCTCGTCCTCCGCCAGGACGAACGCCCCCTGCCCTGAAGTAGGGAGGAACCCGTAGGGGCTCTCCACCCCAGGGCTGAGTCCCGTAGGGGGCGCCTCCACCCGAGCGCTCTCCGCCGCCGCTCAGGCCCGGGGCAAGGGGGTGGAGCCGGGACCGCCCCGGGC
>NZ_JBJHPC010000052.1:0-22537 GCF_045257485.1 Streptomyces sp. YS-3
CCTCCCCCCTGCCCCTCCCTCCTGCCCCTCCGCGTCCCGAGAAGGGAACCGCCCATGGCCACGGCGCCACGCCCCCGCACCACCACGCGCGACCCCGAGGAGATCGGCCGCAGGCTCGCCCGCTGGCTGGACGCCCGGCTGCCCGGCGCCCGCGTCACCGGCGTCGAGGCCCCGTCCTCCAACGGCATGTCGAGCGAGACCCTGCTCTTCGGTCTGGACCACCCCGACGCGCCGGTGCGCGCCTGCGCCCTGCGGCTCGCCGCCGACCCGGCCGCGTACACCGTCTTCCCGGTCTACGACATGGCCCGCCAGCACCGGGTGATGCGCCTGGTCGCCGAGCACACCGACGTCCCCGTGCCCCGGGTGCTGTGGCTGGAAGAGGACCCCGCCGCCCTCGGCGCGCCCTTCTTCGTGATGGAGCGCGCGCAGGGGCGCGTACCGCCCGACGTCATACCCTATACGTACGAGGGGAACTGGCTGCACTCCGCGAGCGACGCCGAGCGGGCGCGGCTGGAGGACGCCACCGTCGCGGTGCTCGCCCGGCTGCACGACGCCTTCCCGGCCGAGGAGGCCGCCTTCCTGCTGCCGCGGGGCGAGGGCTCACCCCTGCGGCGCCATGTGGAAGCCCAACGGGCCTACTACGCCTGGGTGGTAGAGGGCCTGCCGCGCTCCCCGCTCATCGAGTCCGCGTTCGACTGGCTCGACGCGCACTGGCCCGCCGACGAAGGACCGGCGGTGCTCTGCTGGGGCGACGCGCGGATCGGCAACATCGTCTACGACGGCTTCGAGCCCGCCGCCGTCCTCGACTGGGAGATGGCCGCGCTCGGCCCGCGCGAACTCGACCTCGGCTGGACCGTCTACCTGCACCGCTTCTTCCAGGATCTGACGGTGAGTTTCGGCCGGCCGGGGCTGCCCGGCTTCCTGACCCGTCACCACATCGAGGCGCGCTACGCCGAGTTGACCGGCCACACGCCCCGCGCGATGGAGTTCCACACGCTCTACGCCGCCCTGCGGCACGCGGTGGTGATGCTCAGGATCGCCTACCGGCAGCTGCACTTCGGCGAGGTCCGGGTCCCCGAGGACCCGGACACGCTGATCCTGCACCGGGCGAGCCTGGAGGCGATGGTGCGGGGAACGTACTGGAGCGGGGTCGCGGCCTAGGCGGCGCGCCGCATGCGCGGGACCCGCATCGGGCGCGAGCCGGGGCCACCGACGTGCGAGAAGGGCTGGGTGCGCCAGTCGAGGCCCTGCGGGAGCGTCAGGAGCAGCGCGGTGTCCTGCTCCAGCACGTCCTTGGAGGTGTCCGCGGGCCTGCTCTGGGAGGCGGGGCGGCCGGTCCCGGCGCACACCGTCAGGACGAACGGGTTCCAGGGGCTCGGGCACAGCGCGTGCTCCGGCAGCACCGTCTCGTCCGCGAGGAGCGCGATCGGCTGGGCGCAGTCCGGGCAGATCACCCGGTACATCTCGAAGGTGTCGTAGGCGTCCGCCGCCTCGTCGTCGGTGTACTCGTCCTCGACGAGAGGAGCGACGAGCTCCGGACCGGTGCGTTCGTCGGTGCGTTCATTCGGCACACGTCCGCCGCGCTTCATGTTCTGCATTGGGATTCTCCCCCTCGGGTGGGCCGGCAAGGCGCCGTAGCCGCGACCACAGCAAGCAATTCCCGCCACGCCCCGTCCGTAACCGCGTGGACCCCCGTCAGGGCGTCACAAACCTGTGGCATTCGTCACATGCCCGCCGCAGGTGCCTCTTCCGGTCGCCGTGGACTGTGCCGGAGGGGACCTGGGGGAATAGGTTGACCGGCATGGAGGAGCTGGACCGTCAGATCGTCGATCTGCTCGTCAAGGACGGGCGGATGAGCTACACCGACCTGGGCAAGGCCACGGGCCTGTCCACCTCGGCGGTGCACCAGCGGGTACGCCGTCTGGAGCAGCGCGGGGTCATCCGCGGCTATGTCGCCGTCGTGGACCCCGAGGCGGTGGGGCTGCCGCTGACCGCGTTCATCTCGGTCAAGCCCTTCGACCCGAGCGCCCCCGACGACATCGCCGAACGGCTGGCCGACGTGCCGGAGATAGAGGCGTGCCACAGCGTCGCGGGCGACGAGAACTACATCCTCAAGGTGCGAGTGGCGACCCCGCTGGAGCTGGAGCACCTGCTGACCCGCATCCGCTCGCTGGCCGGCGTCTCCACCCGGACCACCGTCGTTCTCTCGACCCCGTACGAGGCACGGCCGCCGCGTATCTAGGCTGTTCCCATGAGTTCCGAGAGCGCCGCCGCCCTTCCGGCCCGAACCGTCGCCCCGCTGCCCGCCGGCGAGCCCGACCACCGCACCGTGCTGCTGCGCGGCGGGGAGGTCCACAGTCCCGCCGACCCGTTCGCCACGGCGATGGTCGTCGAACGCGGGCATGTCGCCTGGGTCGGCTCCGAGGGCGCGGCCGACGCCTTCGCGGCGGGCGTGGACGAGGTGGTCGACCTGGAAGGGGCCCTGGTCACCCCGGCGTTCACCGATGCGCATGTGCACACCACCGCCACCGGTCTGGCGCTCACCGGCCTCGATCTGTCCACCGCCCGCACCCGCGCCGAGGCCCTGGCCGCGGTACGGGAGTACGCCGCGGCCCGCCCCGGCGACGACGTGCTGCTCGGCCACGGCTGGGACGCGGCGCGCTGGCCCGAGCGGACCCCGCCCACCCGCGCCGAACTCGACGAGGCCACCGGAGGGCGCCCCCTGTACCTGCCGCGCATCGACGTGCACTCGGCCGTCGCGAGCACCGCGCTGCTCGACCGGATCCCCGGTGTCACCGGCCTCGACGGCTACCACCCGGACGCCCCGCTGACCGGCGCCGCGCACCACGCGGTGCGGGCCGCCGCCCACGCGGCGATCACCCCGCGCCAGCGCGAGGAGGCACAGCGGGCCGCGCTGCGCCACGCGGCCTCCCTCGGCATCGGCACCCTGCACGAGTGCGGCGGCCCCGAGATCTCCGACGAGGACGACTTCACCTCGTTGCTCGGGCTGGCCCGCGAGGAGCCCGGCCCGCGGGTCTTCGGCTACTGGGCCGAGCAGGTCACCGGGCCCAAGGACGCCGATCGCATCCGCGAACTCGGCGCGCTCGGCGCGGCCGGCGACCTCTTCGTCGACGGCGCGCTCGGCTCCCACACGGCCTGTCTGCACGAGCCGTACGCCGACGCCGCGCACACCGGCACCGCCCACCTGGACGCGGCCGACATCGCCGCCCATGTGACCGCCTGCACCGAGGCCGGGCTCCAGGCCGGATTCCACGCCATCGGGGACGCCGCCGTCACCGCGGTCGTCGAGGGCGTCCGGGCCGCCGCCGCGAAGGTGGGCCTCGCCCGGGTCCGCGCCGCCCGCCACCGCGTCGAGCACGCCGAGATGCTCACCCCCGAGACGATCGCCGCCTTCGCCGAGCTCGGGCTCACCGCCTCCGTGCAGCCCGCCTTCGACGCGCTGTGGGGCGGCGAGGAGGGCATGTACGCCGAGCGCCTCGGCGGCGCGCGCGCCCGCACCCTGAACCCCTACGCGGCCCTGCTGCGCGCCGGGGTGCCCCTCGCCTTCGGCTCCGACTCACCGGTCACCCCGCTCGACCCGTGGGGCACCGTCCGGGCAGCCGCCTTCCACCGCACCCCCGAGCACCGGGTCTCGGCCCGCGCCGCCTTCACCGCCCACACCCGGGGCGGCTGGCGCGCCATCGGCCGGGACGACGCCGGCACCCTGGTGCCGGGCGCCCCCGCCGACTACGCGGTCTGGCGCACCGGCGAACTGGTGGTGCAGGCGCCGGACGACCGGGTGGCGCGCTGGTCCACCGACCCGCGTTCGGGCACGCCCGGGCTGCCCGACCTCAGCCCGGGTGCGGCGCTGCCGGTCTGCCTGCGCACGGTGGTGTTCGGACAAACCGTCTTCGTCCGGCCGAACGAGTGACGTAAGGACGTTCCGTACGGCCGTCAGGCTGCCCTCCCCGGGCCGTCGCCACCTGCGGATCTCCCTCGCTGACCTGCTGGTTCGGGACGATTTCGCAGGTCAAACGGCTATTGACAGAACGCGGCGGGAGGCCGGTAGGTTCGGCCGGGTCCACCGCAGGACGTCCGGCCGACAGAAGGTTTCTGCCGTCCGGGGGGTCCCCCTGCTCCGCGGGAGCTCGGGGGAGCGTGCGACCCGGATGGGGCCCGGACGTTCAGTAGACAACGGCTCCAGGCAGCCCGCAGCCAGCGGGTCCCCGGGCCGGCCCGAAGGGCGCCGGGCCCCCATTCCGACACCCCGGGACCTCGCGGTGCGGCGGTGCCCGAACCGCTCGCTATGGTGGTGCCCTGCGTACGGACAATAAGGGGCAGCAGTGAACGACGGCGGTCAGAGGCGATACGGCCCGCTCGGCAGAGCCTTGGTGATCATCCCGACCTACAACGAGGCGGAGAACATCAAGCCGATCGTCTCCCGCGTCCGGGAGTCGGTCCCCGAGGCCCATGTCCTGATCGCCGACGACAACAGCCCGGACGGCACCGGCAAGATCGCCGACGAGCTGTCCGCCGAGGACGACCACGTCCACGTCCTGCACCGCAAGGGCAAGGAGGGCCTCGGCGCCGCCTATCTCGCGGGCTTCCGCTGGGGCGTCGAGAAGGGCTACGGCGTCCTGGTCGAGATGGACGCCGACGGCTCCCACCAGCCCGAGGAGCTGCCCCGGCTGCTCACCGCGCTCAAGGGGGCCGATCTGGTCCTGGGTTCGCGCTGGGTGCCGGGCGGCCGGGTGGTGAACTGGCCCAAGCACCGCGAGTTCATCTCCCGCGGCGGCTCCACCTACTCCCGCCTGCTGCTCGGCGTGGACATCCGTGACGTCACCGGCGGCTTCCGGGCCTTCCGCCGCGAGACCCTCGAAGGCCTCGGCCTGGATGAGGTGGCCTCGCAGGGCTACTGCTTCCAGGTCGACCTGGCCCGCCGCGCGGTGGCCGCCGGCTACCACGTGGTCGAGGTGCCCATCACCTTCGTCGAGCGCGAGCGCGGCGACTCCAAGATGAGCAACGACATCATCGTCGAGGCGCTGTGGCGGGTCACCGCCTGGGGCGTCGGCTCGCGCGCCAACAAGCTCATGGGGCGCAAGCCCTCCTGAGCGGGCGACTCCGGCTCCGGATCCGACACTGGCCCGGCGACCGCTGACGGATCCCTTACGCCGTCCTGTCGTGCTCCCAGGCACACTGGGAGCATGACGACCGGCACTCCGCCCTCCGCCCCGCCCAAGCGCTCCCGTGCGCGTACCCTCGTCCCGCTGGGGATCGCCGCCTGGCTCCTCGCCGAGATCTCGCTGCTGATCGCGGTGGCCGACGCCGCCGGGGGGCTGACCGTGCTGGCCCTGCTGGTGGCCGGGGCCGTGCTCGGCGGATACGTCATCAAGCGGGCCGGGCGCCGGGCCTTCAGCAACCTCACCGAGACGCTGCAGCGGCAGCAGTCCGGGGCGGCGGGGCCGGAGGCCGGGCCGCGGCCCGGCAGCGAGGGCAACACCTTCACGATGCTCGGCGGTCTGCTCCTGATGGTCCCGGGCCTGCTCTCGGACGTCCTGGGGCTGCTCTGCCTGGTGCCGCCGGTGCGCAAGGCGCTCGGCCGGTACGCGGAGCGCTCGCTGGACAAGCGGATGCGCGCCGCCCGCCCCGGCGGCCTCGGCGAGGCCTTCCAGCAGGCCCGTATCCACCAGCCGGACGGCAAGGTGGTGCGGGGCGAGGTCATCCGCGAGGACGCGGGCTCCTCCCCGTACCGGGACGAGCCGGGCTCCCGGCCGCCGCTCGCCTGACGGCACACCGGCCGGTTCCCGCGGCGCACCACACAAGAAGAGGGCCGGTCCCACCGAAACGGTGGGACCGGCCCTCTTCTACTCTGGCGCCGAGCGCTTGCGCGTTAGGCGGACTTGCGGCTGTCGCGCGGATGCACGGCAATGTTCATGGCGCCGGAACGCAGGACCTCCAGCCTCTCGGCCAGAACCTCCTCCAGCTCCTCGCGGGTGCGCCGCTCCATGAGCATGTCCCAGTGCGTACGCGCGGGCTTGCCCTTCTTCTCCTCAGGACCTTCGCCGTCCACCAGGAGTGCCATGGCGCCACACGCCTTGCACTCCCACTCCGGCGGGATGTCTGCCTCCACCGAGAACGGCATCTCGAAGCGATGTCCGTTCTCGCATGCGTACTCCACCGCCTGGCGCGGGGCCAGATCGATGCCGCGGTCGGTCTCGTAGCTGGTCACCACGAGGCGCGTGCCGCGAAGAGCTCGCTCACTCATGAATCGTGCCTCCCGGGCTTGTCGCCCACAGGACAGGTGTCGCTGTCGTCGTCATCCGGTCAACGTCCGGTCGGCGTTAAAGATTCCCGTTGTGGGTCATGTGTCGCCGTCGTGCCGCCCCTTGTTGTACCCACCAGTGCCCGGTTTGTCACATCTGGCAGCAGATGTCACCCAGCGTCTTCACTAGTTGAGCACGCAGTAACGGTCCGCCTGGCAGGCCAAAGGCGTACACTACCGGCCTTTCACTTCAACGTCTAAATCCGCGCCGGAACCGGGTTCCCGGCGGCCTCCACCGCGGCCCTCACCGGGACCCGGGCGAGCAGCACGAAGCCGGCCACGAAGAAGATCACGAGAGAGATGATGGCATCCCGGTAGCTGCCGGTCAGCTGGTACGCGAGCCCGAACACCAGTGGCCCCAGCCAGCTCAGTCCGCGGTCGCTCATCTCGTAGGCCGAGAAGTATTCGGCCTCCTTGCCGCTCGGCACCATGTGTGAGAAAAGCGATCGTGACAGCGCCTGGCTGCCGCCGAGGACCGTGCCGATCGCCGCCGCGAGGAGGAAGAAGAGCACCGGCGAGTGCGCGGGCAGGAAGTACCCGGTGCCCAGGATCAGCGCCCACACCGCCAGCGACCCCAGGATCGTGCGCTTGGCGCCGTGGGTCCGCGCGAGCCGTCCCATCCCCAGCGCCCCGGCCACCGCCAGCACCTGGACCAGGAGCACCGCGACGATCAGCGTGTTCTGGCCGAGCCCGAGCTCCTCCGAGCCGTACAGCGACGCCTGCGAGATCACGGTCTGCACACCGTCGTTGTAGATCAGGTACGCCAGCAGGAAGGCGAGGGTCAGCGGACGCGCGCGCATGTCGCGCAGGGTCGCGACGAGCTGGCGCCAGCCCGCGCCCACCCTGCCCTCGGCCGGGACGTGCCCGGCGGGCGCGCGCCGGTCCCGCAGCCGGCGCAGCGGTACGAGGGTGAAGGCGCCCCACCACACCCCCGCCGAGGCCAGACAGATCCGTACGGCCGTGCCCTCGGACAGTCCGAAGCCGTCGTGGCCCGAGTAGAGGACGAGGTTGAGGACCAGGACGAAGGCGCCCGCGGTGTAGCCGAAGGCCCAGCCGCGCGAGGAGACGCGGTCGCGCTCCTCGGGGCCCGCGATCTGCGGCAGATAGGCGTTGTAGAGGACCATCGAGACCGACAGCGCGGCGTTGGCGACGATCAGCAGGAGCGCGCCGAGCAGATAGCGGTGGCCGTCCAGGAAGAACATGCCCGCCGTCGCCGCGGCTCCGGTGTAGGCGGCTGCCGCCAGCAGCGGCTTCTTGCGCCCGCTGCGGTCGGCCGCGGCGCCCACCACCGGCATCAGGACCACCGCGAGGACCACCGAGGCGGACACCGCGTACGCGAAGAGGGACCCGGCCCGCACCGGGACGCCCAGCGGGTGCACAAAGCCGTCCGCGTCGGCGGCGTCCTTGGCGATGGCCGTCAGATACGGCCCCAGGAAGACGGTCAGGACGGTCGTCGAGTAGACCGAGCACGCGAAGTCGTAGAAGTACCAGCCGCGTTGCTCGCGGCGGCGGTCGGCGTCCGGGACCGCCTCTGCGGCGGCCCGGCCCATGGTCTCGGCGGTCAAACCCGGCGCCCTTCCGTTCGTCCCGTGGGCGCGCGCGGAGTTCAGAAGCCGGTTGCCCGGTCGGTCAGTACCTTGCGCAGCGTCTCCAGATGATCGGTCATGATGCCATCCACGCCGAGGTCCAGGAGCTTCGTCATCCGATCGGGATCATTGATCGTCCACACGTGTACCTGCAGGCCCAGGGCGTGCGCGGTCCGCACGAAGCGCCGGTCCACCACCGGGACGCCGTGCTGGGACTCGGGCACCTGCGCGCACACCGCGCCCCGGCGCAGCGGCGCGGGCAGCCCCAGCGAGCGCAGCCGCAGGGCGGCCACCCCTCGCACCCCGTACGAGGTGGCCAGGCGCGGACCCGCCAGCCGCGCGGCCCGCGCGACCCGGGCCTCCGAGAACGACCCCACGCACACCCGGTCCCAGGAGCCGGTGCGCCGGATCAGCTCGATGAGCGGGACGAGCGCCGACTCGGCCTTGAGGTCCACGTTCCAGCGGGCCTCGGGGAACGCCTCCAGGAGATCCTCGAAGAGCGGCAGCGGCTCCCGGCCCGCCACCCGGGCCTGCGACACCTCGCCCCACGGCAGATCGGCGATCCGGCCCACGGCGTCGGTGACCCGGTCCAGCGTGGAGTCGTGGAAGGCGACCAGCCGGCCGTCCACGGTGGTGTGGACATCCGTCTCGAAGTAGCGGAAACCGGCCGCCGCGGCCCGCCCGAAGGCGGCGGCGGTGTTCTCGATGCCGTCCGCCGCCCCGCCGCGGTGGGCGAAGGCGATCGGCGTCGGATGGTCCAGATACGGGTGGCGTACGCGAGTCACCCGGGCAGTATCGCCTGTGCCGGGGCCTCCCCGGCCGGGGCCCCGGCAATGGGGGCCTGCTCGTGGGCCGCCGCCTGCGGGATCGCGAAGACCCGCAGGAAGAGCTGGGCGAGCGGGCCGATGGCGAGGGCGTAGGCGACCGTACCGACGCCCAGCGAACCGCCGAGGAGGAAGCCCGTCACCACCACCGCCACCTCGATCGAGGTGCGGACCAGCCGGACGGAACGCCCCGTGACCCGGTGCAGCCCGGTCATCAGGCCGTCGCGCGGGCCGGGGCCGAACCGCGCCGAGATGTACAGACCCGTCGCCACGCCGTTGAGCAGGATCCCGGCGGCCACCAGCGGGATCTCGACGGCGAGGCCGTGTATGTCCGGTACCAGGGCGAGCGTGGAGTCCATCGCCACGCCGATGGCGAAGACGTTGGAGACCGTGCCCAGACCCGGGCGCTGGCGGAGCGGGATCCACAGCAGCAGCACCAGCGCGCCCACGATGATCGAGACGACCCCGATGGTCAGCCCGGTGCGCTCGGCGATGCCCTGGTGCAGCACACCCCACGGTTCGAGCCCGAGGCCGCTGCGCACCAGCAGCGCCGAGCTCACCCCGTACAGCGTGAGGCCGACATAGAGCTGGAGCAGCCTCCGGGTGAGGTGTGCGGACACGTGAGCGCCCCCCTGTCTGGTGGTGGTGGACCGACGCATGACACTCTGTGGCTGGGAATCCTCTCCCAACCATGGCCAATTCGGGGAAGGTGGACTGACTTCCATGGCGCAGTGGACCTCAGCGGTCGGGCCGGCTCAGCTCGCCCGGCAGCTCAACGCACAGCAGCAGCCCCGCCCGGCGGGCGCCCGCAAGCCGCCCGCCTACCGGGCGCTGGCCGACGGGATCCGTCTGCTCGTCCTCGAAGGCCGGGTGCCGGTGGCCGCCCGTCTGCCCGCCGAGCGGGAACTCGCCCTGGCGCTCTCGGTGAGCCGCACCACCGTCGCCGCCGCCTATGAGGCGCTGCGCGGCGAGGGCTTCCTGGAGTCCCGGCGGGGCGCGGGCAGCTGGACGGCCGTGCCGGCGGGCAACCCGCTGCCCGCGCGCGGCCTGGAGCCGCTGCCGCCCGAGTCGCTGGGCTCCATGATCGACCTGGGGTGCGCGGCGCTGCCCGCGCCCGAGCCCTGGCTGACCCGTTCGGTCCAGGGCGCCCTGGAGGAGCTGCCGCCGTACGCGCACACCCACGGCGACTATCCGGCCGGGCTGCCCGCGCTGCGCCGGATGCTCGCCGAGCGGTACACCGCGCGCGGCATCCCGACCATGCCCGAGCAGATCATGGTCACCACGGGGGCGATGGGCGCCATGGACGCCATCTGCCACCTCTTCGCCGGGCGCGGCGAGCGGATCGCCGTGGAGTCGCCCTCGTACGCCAACATCCTCCAACTGATGCGCGAGGCCGGGGCCCGGCTCGTGCCGGTCGCCATGGCCGACCGGCTCGCCGGCTGGGACCTGCCCCGGTGGCGGCAGGTGCTGCGCGACTCCGCGCCCCGGCTCGCCTATGTCGTCGCCGACTTCCACAACCCGACGGGCGCGCTGGCCGACGAGGACCAGCGCCGGGCCCTGGTGGACGCCGCCCGCTCGGCCGGGACCGTGCTCGTCGTCGACGAGACCATGTCCGAGCTCTGGCTCGACGAGGGCGTCGACATGCCGCGCCCGGTCTGCGCCTTCGACCCGGCGGGCGCGACCGTGCTCACGGTCGGCTCGGCGAGCAAGGCGTTCTGGGCGGGCATGCGCATCGGCTGGGTGCGCGCGGCCCCCGACGTCATCCGCTCCCTGGTCGCGGCCCGCGCCTACGCCGACCTCGGCACCCCGGTCCTGGAGCAGCTGGCCGTGAAGTGGCTGATGGCCACGGGCGGTTGGGAGCAGGCGGTCGACCTGCGCCGCGCCCAGGCGCGCGAGAACCGCGACGCGCTGGTGGCGGCGGTCCGCCGGGAGCTGCCGGAGTGGGAGTTCGACGTGCCGGTGGGCGGGCTCACGCTGTGGGTGCGCACCGGCCGGGTCTCCGGTTCACGTCTGGCGGAGGTGGGCGAACGGGTCGGCGTGCGGGTGCCGTCGGGCCCCCGGTTCGGCGTGGACGGCGCCTTCGAGGGCTATGTACGCCTCCCCTTCACCGTGAGCGGCCCGGTCGCCGAGGAGGCGGCGGCCCGCCTCGCGGCGGCGGCGCGGCTGGTGGAGAAGGGGGCGAGCACGGGGGGCGAGTCACCGCGGACCTTCGTGGCGTGACGGGCGCCGCCGGCGCGCGGGGGCCGGGGCCGTCGGCGGCCGTCGGTGACCGGTCGTCTCGGGCCGTCCCGCCTCACCCCTCCGCCGGTACGGCCTGCGCGTGCGGGGCCGCCTCCAACGGAAGGTCGCGCTCGGGGAGCAGGTCCAGGACCGCCTGGCGGTGCTGTTCGCTGGTCGCGTCGTCGTACGGGTCCGGGGTCGCCGGGACCTGGAGGCGCAGGACGGGCGCCGTGCCCAGCCGGGCGTAGCCGCGGCCGGGCGGGACCGTCGCGGTCGGGGTGGTGTGCGGCGGGACGCCGAGCACCCACTCCACCTGGGCGGCGGTGGCGGGGCCGAGCACCACGCGCGCGCGGGTGTGCGTACGGACCGGTTCGGTCAGCGCCTCCAGACCGTCGAACTGCTCGGCGACCACCACCGTGACCCCGGCCGCCCGTCCGTGCCGCAGCGGGGTCTGGAGCAGTTGCTGCGGCTCGGGGCGCCCGTCCGCGGCGGCCAGGTGCCCGAAGACGCTCGGCCGGTCCAGCAGGATCCACAGCGGTCTTTTGATGTCGTCCGGAGCCGGATATCCCGCCTGGCGGGCGCGGTTGGCCGCGATCAGACGGCGCTCGGTCTCGTGCGCGGCCCACTCCAGCGTGGCGAGCGCCCCGGCGAGACCGCACTCGACGGCGAGCACGCCCCGGCGCCCGGCCAGGGACGCGTACTCCCCGGTGCCGCTGCCCTCCACCACCAGCACATCGCCGTGCTGGAGCGCCTGGAGGGCGATGGAGCGCAGCAGCGTCGTGGTGCCGCTGCCGGGCTCGCCGACCACCAGCAGATGCGGCTCGGTGGAGCGCGGCCCGGTGCGCCAGACGACCGGGGGCGCGTCGCGGACGCCCTCGCCGTCGGCGACCGGCATGGTGCGCTGCACCGCGTCGGCGTCGGTGAACCCGAGCACGGTCTCGCCCGGCCCGGCCACGAACCGCTGGACGGCGATGGAGGTGGGGAGCGCGTCGAGCACGCGCATCACGAGCTGGTTGCCCTCCTCGTCCCACTCGAACCGGTACTCCCGGCCGCGCCCGGACTTGGTGTGCAGCAGCTGTTCGATACGGGCGCGCGCCTCGGGCTCGCCGTCCGTGAAGTACGCCGGGTAGCGGATGAGGAGATGGGTGACGCGGCCGGCGTCGTCGAAGGCGTACTCACTGAAGACGGCGGTCCAGTCGCCGCCGTGGGAGAAGAGCGGAGCGGGGTCCTCCGGCACGGAGAAGTACGGCACGAGCGCCTCGTAGAGCGCCTGGAGGCGGCCGGTCTCGGCCTCGTCGGGGCCGGTCTTGGCGGGGATGCGCGCGCGGCCCTTCCAGGCAGCCGCGGCCATCACCGTGATCAGGGCGAGCAGCGGCCCGTACGGGATGAGCGCGACCACCAGGACCACGGCCGCCACCAGGAACAGCGCGGGACCACGGCGCTCCTTGGGAGTGGCGGTCCACCTGCCGCCCAGGGCGGCGGCGATCAGCCGCAGGCCGCGGCTGATCGTGATGAGCGGATGGAGGACGTCGGTGGCGCTGTCGGCGGCCGAGCGCGCCAGCTCGCGGCTGCGGGCGATCGGCGCGCTCGTGCTGCTCAGAATGCGGGGGAGTGGTCGCCGGGCCACGTCGGTCTCCTGTGGGGGTGGTCGGGACTGCGGGAGGTCAGAACTTGATCCCGCCCAGCAGGCTGGCCAGGCTCTGGCCGCCGGCTTTGATGCTCGGGGCGATCGCGGTGCCCGCGAGATAGAAACCGAACAGGGCGCAGACCATGGCGTGCGAGGCCTTGAGACCGTCTTTCCGGAAGAAGAGGAAGACGATGATTCCGAGCAGGACGACGCCTGAGATGGACAGGATCATGAGGAGTTCTCCTGGTTGTGGGGACAGTCACCATGAGTTCTTCCAGGATCACGGGAAGTATCTATGTGATAAAAGGTGCAACCGGGTGAAATCCTCTGATTTTCACTGGAGTGGCGGACACGGATCCGGGTCGCGGGAGGGACACTGTGCGGCCGGCGGACCGAGGGTGGTTACCCGCGGTGAGCTCTGCCCCGGCCGGGCCGGTCCATGTCGGCCGACGGGCAGTACCCTGTCGATTCACTCGTACGGCCCCGGTGCCGTACGGGCCAGGTCACAGGCGTTCCGAGGAGCGCCGCACGCAGTGGAAGGCGGTCCGTGCGATGAGCGAAGCCCTCGATCCCGAGGTGGTCGAACTGGCGAGCAGGATCTTCGATCTGGCGCGCCGGGGAGACGCGGAGGCGCTCGCCGCGTACCTGGACGCCGGGGTCTCGCCCGACCTGACCAATGACAAAGGCCACACCCTCGTCATGCTCGCCGCCTATCACGGGCACGCCGAGGCGGTCTCCGTGCTCCTCGCGCGCGGAGCCGACGCCGACCGCGCCAACGACCGCGGCCAGACGCCGCTCGCGGGAGCGGTCTTCAAGGGCGAGGACGGGGTCGTGAAGGCCCTGCTGGCAGGCGGAGCGGATCCTTCCGCCGGAACGCCCTCCGCGCTCGACACCGCACGGATGTTCGGCAAGACGGAACTGCTCGCACTCTTCGGCGACCGCTGAGGTTTGTGCCAGGTATCCCCTGCGTACCTGGTGGGAGAGGCTCGTAAATGTGGTCGCGGTGGCGAAATGCCTGGGTCATCATGACGACGAGCCCCTCCATCAGGGGCAGGGTCCTTACATCGGGGGCCGACTACGAGAGGCAGGAAGATGGTCCACGGCAAGCGGAAGACGGCGGACGGCCGAACATGTTGGCGCGCGGCCTACTAGGCAGGGCACGAATCCCGGTTGCGTCGACAGCTTGATGTGAGGCTACTTCCATGTTTGATCCGGTCATAGCGCCGAGCGGTACGCTGCTCGGCCTGCTGCAGCGGGGCCGCGGCGACGGCACCCTGCACGCGCTCGCCGCCCCGCGCCCAGAAGCCCTGGCGGCCCTGAACCACTGTGTACTGAGCGACCCCCGCCAGGACTGGCAGGTGGAGAACCGCTCCCTGTACTACGCGCGCCTCTACCTGGATCTCGACGGCGGACTCGACGAGATCGAGGCCCATCTTTTCGGTGCCGAGGACGTCCTCGACGCCGACGAGCACCGCACCGGCCTCGCGCTCGCGGTCCTTGGCCATCTCGCCTCCTACGGAAGGCGCGACGCGCTGCTCCTGCTGCGGCGCTACGCCGCGGGCGGTGCCAACTGGGGCTGGGCCCTGGACGAGCTCGCCCTGCGTGACGACGACGCGGGGCTGCGCGGCCTCGCCGAGGCCGTCCTCGGCCGCTTCCCCGCCACCCCCGAGGGCGACGCCGAGCTGGCCGCCACCGTCCGCGACGCCTTCGAGCCCCGGCCCTGGCGGCTGTGGGCCGAGGACACCCGCGCCGCGGTCGGCGCCCGGGTGCGCGCCGCGCAGGAAGCCGGGTCCTTCGACCGCTGGCAGCGCCAGCTGCGGCCGTCCGGGCCGCGCCCCGGCTGGAGCGTGCGGGCCGTCTTCGACTGGGCCCAGGAGGGCCTGGACCGGGGCGCGGACCTCACCCTGCCCGCCGCCCGCTGCCTGGGCGCGGTCGCCGGTCCCGACGACCGCGACCTGATCGTCGAGGCCGCGCGCGCCGGCGCGGACGGCGCCCGCTGCGCCGCCCTGCACTACCTCGCCGAGTCACGCGACCCCCGCGTCCTCGACCTCATCGAGACAGCCGTCGACGGCGGCTCCCGCACGGTGGCCGAGGCCGCCGTCCAGGCCTTCGAGCGGATGTGCGGGCCCGAGGCCGTCGACCGGGCGCGCGGCTGGGTGCACCGGCCCGACGCGCTCGGCGCCGCCGCCGCGGGCGTCCTCGCCTGCCGGGGCGAGGCCGACGACGCCCAGCTGGTCCTGGGCGCGCTGCGCGAGTGCGTGCGCTCCGACGGGCCCGACGCGCCCCTGCTGCGCCCCTTGGTCGACGGCGCCGGACGCCTCGGCATCGGCTGCGCCGCCCCCGTACTGCGGCACCTCTACCGTGAGACCGCCTCCTCCGAACTGCGCGGCCGTACCGCCCGCGCGCTCGCCGCCACCGACCCCTCCTTCGCCACCGGCTTCGCCGTCGAGTGCCTGTGGGACTGCGAGGAGACCACCCGCGAGGTGGCCGCGCAGTACGCCGAGCTCGTCGACGCGCGCGTGGCCGAGCGGCTGCGCCGGCTGGCCGACGACCCGGCCGAGGAGGCCGAGGTGCAGAGCGCCATCCACAACCGGATGGGCCCCGACGCACCCGCGATATGACCCGCCCGGGCCCGGCCGGGCCCGGGGCGCCGCCCCCGGGACGCACCCGCTGAAGGCCCAGGGCCCCCGGGTGGAAGAGCCGGTGGAACGAGCCGGGCCGGCGCCGCGCACGCGGCGCCCGGCGCGCCCCCGGGCCCGCCCCTCCTTGCCAGAATGGAGGGATGACAGGGCGCTGGGAGTTCTGGATCGACCGCGGCGGCACCTTCACCGACGTGGTGGGCCGACGGCCGGACGGACGTCTGGTCAGCCGCAAGCTCCTCTCCCACGACCCCGAGCGGTACCGGGACGCGGCCGTGGCCGGGATCCGGCTCCTGCTGGGGCTCAAGCCGGGCGACCGCGTCCCCGCCGAGCGGATCGCGGTCGTCAAGATGGGCACCACCGTCGCCACCAACGCCCTCCTGGAGCGGCGCGGCGAGCCGACGGTCCTGGTCGTCACCGAAGGGTTCCGGGACGCCCTGCGGATCGCGTACCAGAACCGGCCGCGCCTGTTCGACCGGCACATCGAGCTGCCGGAGGCGGTGTACGAGAAGGTCGTCGAGGTGCCCGAGCGGATCGACGCGCACGGCGCCGTCGTCCGCCCGCTCGACCTCGCGGCCGTCACCGAGCGCCTGCGGGCCGCCCGTGCCGGGGGATTTTGCAGCGCGGCCGTCGTCCTGACGCACGGCTACCGCCGCCCCGACCACGAGTTGGCCGTCGCCGCGGTCGCCCGGGAGCTCGGCTTCACCCAGGTCAGCTGCTCCCATGAGGTGAGCCCGCTGATCAGACTGGTGCCGCGTGGCGACACCACCGTGGTGGACGCCTACCTCTCACCGATCCTGCGCCGCTACGTCGACGAGGTCGCGGAGGAACTCCACGGCGTGCGGCTGATGTTCATGCAGTCCAACGGCGGTCTGCGGGAGGCCGCGCACTTCCGGGGCAAGGACGCGGTGCTCTCCGGGCCGGCAGGCGGCGTCGTCGGCATGGCCCGCACCTCCGGACAGGCCGGCCACGCGCGCGTGATCGGCTTCGACATGGGCGGCACCTCCACCGACGTCTCGCACTACGCGGGCGCCTTCGAGCGGGACTTCACCACCCAGGTCGCCGGGGTACGGATGCGCGCCCCCATGATGAGCGTCCACACCGTGGCGGCGGGCGGCGGCTCGGTGCTCCACTTCGACGGCCGGCGCTACCGGGTCGGCCCCGACTCCGCGGGCGCGTCCCCCGGCCCGGCCTGCTACCGGCGCGGCGGCCCGCTCACCGTCACCGACGCCAATGTGATGCTCGGCCGGATCCAGCCCGCCCACTTCCCGGCGGTGTTCGGCCCCGACGGCGATCAGCCGCTGGACACCGAGGCCGTACGGGAGGGGTTCGCCGCCCTCGCCCGGCGCACGGGCGGCGGGCGCACCCCCGAGGACGTGGCCGCGGGGTTCCTGGAGATCGCCGTCCGCAACATGGCGAACGCGGTCAAGAAGATCTCCGTGCAGCGCGGCCACGACGTCACCCGCTACGCCCTGACCAGCTTCGGCGGCGCGGGCGGCCAGCACGCCTGCGCGGTCGCGGACGCGCTCGGCATCGGCACCGTCGTCGTACCGCCCCTGGCCGGGGTGCTCTCCGCGTACGGCATCGGCCTCGCGGACGCGACCGCGATGCGCGAGCGGTCGGTGGAGGCGGAGCTCGACACGGCCTGCGCCGGACGGGTGCGCGAGCTGTGCGCGGAGCTCGCGGCACGCACCCGCGGCGAACTGCGCGCCGACGGCATCCCCGACGAGGCGATCACCACCCACGCGCGCGTCCTGCTGCGCTACGCCGGTACGGACGCGAGCCTGCCGGTCGACCTGGACACGCCGGACGCCATGAAGGAGGCGTTCGAGGAAGAACACCGCGCGCGGTACGCCTTCACCATGGACAAACCGCTGGTCGTGGAGGCCGTGTCGATGGAGGCGGTGGGCGCCGCCGGGCCCCACGGCGCCCCCGAGGCCGAGGAGTACGCGCGCGAGGAGGCGGACGGTCCCGCGGCGACGGTGTCCATGGTCGTGGCGGGCGAGCGCCGGGAGGTCCCGCTGTACCGGCGCGCCGCACTGCGGCCCGGCGCCGCCGTCACCGGGCCCGCCATCGTCGCCGAGGCCGACGCCACCACCGTGGTGGACGACGGCTGGCGGGCCGCCGCCGGGGACCTCGGGCATCTCGTGCTGACCCGGGCGCGCCCCCGCCCCGGCCGCACGGCCGTCGGCACCGATGCCGACCCGGTGATGCTGGAGGTCTTCAACAACCTCTTCATGGCGATCGCCGAGCAGATGGGCGTACGTCTGGAGAACACCGCGCACTCCGTCAACATCAAGGAGCGCCTCGACTTCTCCTGCGCGCTCTTCGACGCCGAGGGCAACCTGATCGCCAACGCCCCGCACATCCCGGTGCACCTGGGCTCGATGGGCGAATCCATCAAGGAGGTGCTGCGCCGCAACGAGGGCGCGCTGCGGCCCGGCGACGTCTACGCGGTCAACGACCCGTACCACGGAGGCACCCATCTGCCCGATGTCACCGTTATCACCCCGGTGTTCGAGGGCGAGGAGCTGCGGTTCCTGGTCGCCTCGCGCGGCCACCACGCCGAGATCGGCGGGATCACCCCCGGGT
The DNA here is from genome assembly GCF_045257485.1 of Streptomyces sp. YS-3. Lineage (NCBI taxonomy): Bacteria > Bacillati > Actinomycetota > Actinomycetes > Kitasatosporales > Streptomycetaceae > Streptomyces > Streptomyces sp. YS-3. The sequence goes on from NZ_JBJHPC010000052.1 coordinate 17,811, forward strand.
CCATGCCCGCCTTCAGCCGCACCATCGACGAGGAGGGCGTGCTCTTCGACAACTGGCTGCTCGTCCGTGACGGCCGGCTGCGCGAGGCCGAGACGCGGGCGCTGCTGACCGGCGCCGCCCACCCCTCGCGCGACCCCGGCACCAACCTCGCGGACCTGCGCGCCCAGATCGCGGCCAACGAGAAGGGCATCGCCGAACTGCGGCGGGTGACCGAGGAGTTCGGCCCGGACGTCGTCCGGGCGTACATGGGCCATGTGCGGGCCAACGCCGAGGAGTCGGTGCGCCGGATCGTGGCCGGGCTGAAGGGCGGCTCGTACACGTACGAGACGGACAGCGGCGCCGTCATCCGGGTCGCGGTCACCGTGGACCGCGAGGAGCGCGGCGCCGTGGTGGACTTCACCGGCACCTCCCCGCAGCGGCCCGGCAACGCCAACGCGCCCCGGTCGGTGGTGATGGCGGCCGTCCTCTACGTCTTCCGGACGCTGGTGGACGACGACATCCCGCTCAACAGCGGCTGTCTGGAGCCGCTGGAGGTACGGGTGCCGCCCGGCTCGATGCTGGCGCCCCGGTACCCGGCCGCGACGGTGGCCGGGAACGTCGAGACCTCCCAGGCCGTCACCGGCGCGCTCTACGCGGCCCTGGGGGTCCAGGCCGAGGGCTCGGGCACGATGAACAACGTCACCTTCGGCAACGAGCGGGTGCAGTACTACGAGACCGTGGCCAGCGGCTCGGGCGCGGGCGAGGGCTTCGACGGCGCGGACGCCGTGCAGACCCATATGACCAATTCGCGCCTCACCGACCCGGAGGTGCTGGAGTGGCGGTATCCGGTGCGGGTGGAGGCCTTCGCCGTACGGGAGGGCAGCGGCGGGACGGGCCGGTGGACCGGTGGCCGCGGGGCCGAGCGCCGGATCCGCTTCCTGGAGCCGATGACGGTGACCCTGCTGACCGGGCACCGGCGCGTCCCGCCGTACGGCATGGCCGGCGGCGGGCCGGGCGCGCTCGGGGTGAACCTGGTGGAGCGCGCGGACGGCCGCGTCGAGCCGCTGAACGGCGTGGACACGGTCGAGATGGCGGCCGGGGACGTCCTGGTCGTCCGTACGCCCGGAGGCGGCGGCTACGGCTCCTGAGGGCCCCTCGCGAAGGACCGGCGGACGGGCACGAACCGCAGCGGAGTGCCGGGCCCGGCCTGCGCGGCGGCGGCCAGGTCCGCCCCGGCGACCACCCCCAGCACCGGATAGCCGCCGGTGGTCGGATGGTCGGCCAGGAACACCACCGGCCGTCCGTCCGGCGGCACCTGGACCGCGCCCCACACCATGCCCTCGCTCGGCAGCTCGCCGTGGACGGCCCGTTCCAGCGCCGGGCCGTCGGTGCGCAGACCGATGCGGTTGCTCGCGGAGGAGACCCGGTAGCGCCCGCGCGCGAGGGCGTCGAAGGCGTTCCGTGTGAACCAGTCGGCGCGCGGCCCCGGCAGCATCCGCAGCACCAGCTCGTCCGGCGGTCCCGGCGCGGGGACCGCGTCCACGCGCGCGTGGGGCCCGCCCGGACGCCCCAGGGGCAGGACGGCGCCGTCCGTGAGCGGGGCCGGGCCGAGCCCCGAGAGCAGATCGGTGGAGCGGCTGCCGAGGACCGGCTCGACGGCGATCCCCCCGGCGAACGCCACATAGGAGCGCACTCCGCGTACGGGCGCGCCCACCTCCAGGACCGCGCCCGCCGGCACCCGCACGGGCGCGCCCCACGCCGCCGGGCGCCCGTCGACGGTCACCGGGCAGGGCGCCCCCGTCACCGCGGCCGTGACCGCCCGGCGGGGGCGCACCGCGCATCCGGTCAGCGTCGTCTCCAGGACGGCGGCGCCCGCCGGGTTCCCCACCAGCCGGTTGGCGAGGCGGCTCGCGGGCAGGTCGAGCGCCCCCGAGCGCGGTACACCCAGGTGGGCGTGGCCGGGGCGGCCCTCGTCCTGGACGGAGGTGAGCACGCCGGACCGCACCACGCAGAAGGCCCGGTCCGTCATGCCGCGCCCACCGCGCCCACGGGGAAGAAGCGCACCCGGGTGCCCGGCGCCAGGAGCGCGGCGGGCTCGCGGCCCGGATCCCACAGGACGGCGTCCGTGGTGCCGACGAGCTGCCAGCCGCCCGGGGAGGAGCGCGGGTAGACGCCGGTGTACGGGCCCGCCAGCGCGACCGACCCGGCCGGAACGGCGGTCCTCGGCGTGGCGCGGCGGGGCACGGCGTACCGCTCGGGCAGCCCGGTCAGATAGCCGAAGCCGGGTGCGAAGCCGCAGAAGGCCACCCGGAAGGCGGTCGCGCTGTGGATCCGTACCGCCGCCTCGGGCGAGACGCCCCACACCGTCGCCACCTCGGCCAGGTCGGGGCCGTCGTAGCGGACCGGGATCTCGACCGCCGCGCCCGCGTCCGCGCGCGGCGGGGCGACCTCCCAGCCGGGCAGCAGGGCCGCGAGCCGCGCCGGGTCCTCCAGACCGTCGAGCAGGACTGTACGGGCCGCCGGGACGATCTCTCTTACGGGAGGCAGGTTTCCGGCGGCCCGGCGGCGCAGCAGCTCGGCGTGGAGGGCCTCGGCGTCCTCACCGCTCTCCAGCTCGACCAGGAGCGCGCGGTCGCCGACCGGCAGCGTCCGCATCGGCAGGGCACGGCTCACGCGAACGCCTCCACCCGCACGCCCGCGCCCTCCAGTTCGGCCCGCACCAGACGGGCGAGCGAGGCGGCGTCCGGGGTGTCGCCGTGCAGACAGAGCGAACGCGCGCGTACCTCCACGCTCTCGCCCGTGACGGCGGTCACCGTCCCGCTGCGGGCCAGCGCCACCGAGCGCTGGACGACCGCGCCCGGGTGGGTGATGAGCGCGCCCTCCTGGCCGCGCGGGACGAGGGTGGCGCGCGCGGTGTAGGCGCGGTCCGCGAACGCCTCGGTGACGACGGGCAGTCCGGCCTTCGCGGCGCGTTCCAGCAGGCGCGAGCCCGGCAGCCCGAGCACCGGCAGCGCGCCGGCCGCCAGCGACACCCCCTCGACGACGGCCGCCGCCTGCTCCTCGTCGTGGACGACGCGGTTGTAGAGCGCGCCGTGCGGCTTCACATAGGCGACCCGGCTGCCGGCGGCCCGGGCGAAGACCTCCAACGCGCCTATCTGGTAGGCGACCTCGGCGGCGAGCTCGTCCGGCGGCACGTCCATGCTGCGCCGCCCGAACCCGGCCAGGTCGCGGTAGGAGACCTGGGCGCCGATCCGCACCCCGCGCTCGGCCGCGAGCGCGCACACGCGCCGCATGGTGACCGCGTCGCCCGCGTGGAAGCCGCAGGCGACGTTGGCGCTGGTGACGACGGAGAGCAACTGCTCGTCGTCGGTCAGCCGCCAGCGCCCGAAGCCCTCGCCGAGGTCGGCGTTGAGGTCGATACGGGAGGGGAAGGGGGTCACGTCAGCTCCTTGCCGCGGGTCTCGGGCAGGCCGAACAGGGCGACGACGGCCAGCGCGTAGCCGACCGCGCCCAGGGCCAGCGCGCCGCCCACGCCCCAGCTGTCCGAGAGGTAGCCCACGAAGGTGGGCAGGAAGGCGCCGACGGCCCGGCCGCTGTTGTACGTGAAGCCCTGGCCCGTGCCGCGTACCGCTGTCGGATAGAGCTCGCTGAGGAACGAGCCGAACCCGCTGAAGATCGCGGACATGCAGAAGCCCAGCGGGAAGCCGAGCACGAGCAGCAGGGTGTTCGCGCCGGACGGGATGTGCGTGTACACCAGGATGCAGAGCGCGGAGAGCACGGCGAAGAGCTGGATGTTCCGCTTGCGGCCCAGCCGGTCACTGAGGACGCCGCCGCTGAGGTAGCCGAGGAAGGCGCCGGAGATCAGGAACGTCAGATAGCCGCCGGTGCCGACGACGGTCAGCCCCCGGTCGGTCTTGAGGTAGGTCGGCACCCAGGTGGCGAGGGTGTAGTAGCCGCCCTGGACGCCGGTGGAGAGCAGCGTCGCGAAGAACGTGGCGCGCAGCAGGTCCTTCTTGAAGATGGCGGTGAAGGAGCCGCGGGTGGCGTCGGCAGCGCGCCGCGCGGCGGCCTCGGGGGCGTCGCTGACGTTGCGCCGGATGTAGATCACCAGCAGGGCGGGCAGCGCGCCCGTCCAGAACATCACGCGCCAGGCGGTGTCGGCGTCCACGTAGTGGAAGACCAGCGTGTAGACGAGGACGGCCAGCGCCCAGCCCGCCGCCCAGGCGCTCTGCACGGCGCCCAGCGTCCGCCCGCGCTCCTTGGTGGAGGCGTACTCGGCGACCAGGATCGCGCCGACCGCCCACTCGCCGCCGAAGCCGAAGCCCTGGAGGGCTCGGCAGACCATGAGCGTCTCGTACGTGGGCGCGAAGCCGCAGGCCACGGTGAAGACCGCGTAGGTGATGACCGTGATCATCAGGGCCTTCACCCGGCCGATGCGGTCGGCGAGGATTCCGGCGAGCGCGCCGCCGACCGCCGAGACCACCAGGGTCACGGTGGTGAGCAGACCGGTCTGGCCGTGGTCGAGGCCGAAGTACGCGCCGATCGCGACCATGCTCAGCGGCAGGGTGAAGTAGTCGTAGGAGTCGAGGGCGTAGCCGCCGAACGCGCCGCCGAAGGCGCGCCGGCCGCGCGGGCCGAGGGCGTGCAGCCAGCCGAACGGGCCTCCGCCGCCGGGCAGTTCGTCCTGCTTCGGCTGGGCCTGGGTCGTGCTCATCTGCACCTCGCAGGGGGAGGGGGGAGGGTGCGGT
>NZ_JBJHPC010000511.1:0-5166 GCF_045257485.1 Streptomyces sp. YS-3
GACCGTTGGGGGCCGGCCGGCGGTCGCGGTGCCCGTTCACCTCCCGGTGCCCTTCGTCGTGCGGAGCCGGTCGCCCCACCCCCCGCTCCGCCTCCTGCTCGGCTGCGCTCGACACCCCTCGGCCTCCCGCGGCTCGGCGCCCGGAGGGGCACGGCGTCCCGGCCGCGGCCCTCCACGCGCGTTCTCGCAGGTGTTCTTCCCGTTACCCGGCTCGTACTCACGTTTCCCCGGGGCGGGCGCGATCGTTGACCGGTCGTGAGATTCGTACTGAAGCGGGCAGGGGCGAGCACCGCGACCGCCCTGGCATGGGTGGGACTGGCAGTCGCGCTGGTGGCCGGGGCGGCCGGATGCAGCGGCGACCACCTCGACATCGGCGGCGTCGACGGGGTCAAGGACGTCGTGGCGGGCAAGGCGCCCTCGCCCCGCGACGTGATCCGGGTGACCCCGGACGACGGGGCCAAGGGCGTCAAGGCGGACGGGAGGATCGAGGTGCGGGTGCCCGGCGGGCGCCTGGAACGGGTCCGGGTGATGAAGGCCGAGGACGCGCAGCCCGAAGAGGTGCCGGGCCGCATCAGCGACGACGGGCTCTCCTGGGCGCCGACCGGACAGGCGGCGGGCCGGCTGGAGCTGGCCGCCAAGTACACCGTGGACGCGGTGGCGCTGGACGGCCACGGCCACCGCCAGGCGCGGCACACCAGCTTCACCACGCTGGTGCCCGAGCACCGGTTCATCGGCTACTTCAAACCGGAGAACCGCTCCACGGTCGGGGTCGGCATGATCGTCTCGTTCACCTTCAACCAGCCGATCGCGGACAGGGCCGCCGTGGAGCGGGCCATCAGGGTCACCGCGCACCCGCCGGTGCAGGTGGTGGGCCACTGGTTCGGCAGGGAGCGGCTGGACTTCCGGCCCAGGGAGTACTGGCGGCCGGGCACCAGGGTCACCGTGGACATGCGGCTGCGCGACGTCCCCGGCGCCCCGGGGGTGTACGGCGTCCAGGAGAAGCGGATCGGCTTCACCATCGGGCGCGACCAGGAGTCCCTGGTGGACGCCGAGGCGCACACCATGGAGGTGCGCCGCGGCGGCGAGCTGGTCAGCACGGTCCCGGTCTCGGCCGGGTCGCCCAAGAACCCCACGTACAACGGCAAGATGGTGGTCACCGACATGTTCGACGTGACACGGATGAACAGCCGTACGGTCGGCTTCGGCGGGGAGTACGACATCCCGGACGTGCCGCACGCGATCCGGCTGACCGCCTCCGGCACCTTCCTGCACGGCAACTACTGGGCCTCCTCGGGCACCTTCGGCTCCAGCAACACCAGCCACGGCTGTGTGGGCCTGCGCGATGTGAAGGGCGGCAGCCCCGACACCCCGGCGGGCTGGTTCTTCGACCGCACGCTCGTCGGGGACGTGGTGGAGGTCGTCAACTCCCGGGACCGGACGGTCGCGCCCGACAACGGCCTCGGTGGCTGGAACCTGGGCTGGACGAAGTGGAGGGCGGGCTCGGCGCTCTGACCCTCCGTGCCCGGCCGGCCCGGCGCCCCGGCCCTCTCCCGCCGGCCGGGTCCGGCCCGTACACACCCCCGGTGACGTCGAGATGTCGCCACAGCGAACGCACAGGACCATTGGGACTGAACGGTGACATTCGCGTGGCGTCGCGTGTGCGTCCGGTGTGATTACCTAGGCAATCGTGTGCGCGCGAGGACGCGCGCGGGGGTGTTTTTCAGTACGGGCCGTGGCGTGATCCCGGCCGTGCGAGGGGAGAGAACTGTCGTGAACGGGCAGCACATATCGGGGGCTCCGACCAGAGGGGCGGCACGGCGGCGCGGCACGCCCGGTCTGCTGGCTCTGCTGCTGGGGGCGCTGCTCCTGCTGGTCTCGGCGTGCGGTGGCGACGACTCCGGCGGCGGGGACAACAAGGGCAAGGCCGGTGCCGGCAAGGCCGCCGAGGACACCAAGGCCTCGGCCGCGGTCGTGACCGTGGCGCCCAAGGACGGCTCCGCCGACGTGGCGACCAGCGGCGCGCTGAAGGTCTCCGCCTCCCAGGGCAAGCTGACCGCCGTCGCGGTCGCGGACACCAAGGGCAACGCGGTCGCCGGGAAGATCTCCGCCGACGGCGGCGCCTGGACCCCGGACCAGCACCTCGCCTCCGCCACCAAGTACAAGGTGCACGCGGTCGCCAAGGACGAGGACGGCCGTGAGTCCGCCAAGGACACCACGTTCACCACGCTCGTCCCCAAGAACACCTTCATCGGCACCTACGCCCCCGAGGACGGCGACACCGTCGGCGTCGGCATGCCGGTGTCCATCAACTTCAGCCGCGGCATCACCAACCCGCAGGCCGTCGAGAAGGCCATCAAGGTGACGGCCGAGCCGTCGGTGCCGGTCGAGGGCCACTGGTTCGGCAACGACCGTCTGGACTTCCGCCCCGAGAAGTACTGGGCGGCGGGCACCAAGGTCACCGTCAAGTTCAACCTCGACGGCGTCGAGGGCCGCCCCGGCGTCTACGGCAAGCAGACCCGTACGGTGAAGTTCACCGTCGGCCGCTCGCAGGTCTCCACGGTGGACGCCGCCGCCCACACCATGACGGTCGTGCGCGACGACAAGGTCCTGCGCACCATCCCGATCAGCGCGGGCTCCCCGGCGAACACCACGTACAACGGCCAGATGGTGATCAGCGAGAAGTACCAGGTGACCCGGATGAACGGCGCCACCGTGGGCTTCGGCGGCGAGTACGACATCAAGGACGTGCCGCACGCGATGCGCCTGTCCAGCTCGGGCACCTTCATCCACGGCAACTACTGGGGCGACCCGTCGGTGTTCGGCAACACCAACACCAGCCACGGCTGCGTGGGTCTGCGCGACGCGCGCGGCGCGGGCGACTCCTCCACCCCGGCGGCCTGGTTCTACGACCGCTCGCTCATCGGTGACGTGGTCGTCGTGAAGAACTCCAAGGACAAGCAGATCCAGCCGGACAACGGCCTCAACGGCTGGAACATGTCCTGGGCGGAGTGGACGAAGTAACTCCCCTCGCTCGACCGCGACGGACCCGGTGCTGTGACCAACGGCACCGGGTCCGCCGCCGTTAACGGCCACTAACCTGCTGCCATGACTGTGACCCTCGAAGTCTCCGAAGGCGTCGGCACCCTCCGCCTGGACCGCCCCCCGATGAACGCCCTGGACATCGCGATCCAGGACCGGCTGCGCGAGCTCGCCGAGGAGGCCGGCCGCCGCGACGACGTACGCGCCGTGGTGATCTACGGCGGCGAGAAGGTGTTCGCGGCGGGCGCGGACATCAAGGAGATGCAGGCGATGGACCACGCCGCCATGGTGGTCCGCTCCCGTGCGCTCCAGGAGTCGTTCACGGCCGTCGCGCGCATCCCCAAGCCCGTCGTCGCCGCCGTCACCGGGTACGCGCTCGGCGGCGGCTGCGAGCTGGCGCTCTGCGCCGACCTGCGTATCGCCGCCGACAACGCCAAGCTGGGCCAGCCCGAGATCCTGCTCGGGCTGATCCCGGGCGCGGGCGGCACCCAGCGGCTGTCCCGGCTGATCGGCCCCTCCCGGGCCAAGGACCTCATCTTCACCGGCCGGATGGTGAAGGCGGACGAGGCCCTGGCGCTGGGCCTGGTGGACCGGGTGGTCGCGGCGGACCAGGTGTACCAGGAGGCGCACGCCTGGGCGGCGAAGCTGGCCCAGGGCCCGGCGCTCGCGCTGCGCGCCGCCAAGGAGTGTGTCGACGCGGGACTGGAGACGGACATCGAGACCGGCCTCACCGTCGAACGCAACTGGTTCGCCGGGCTGTTCGCGACCGAGGACCGCGAGCGCGGGATGCGCAGCTTCGTCGAGGAGGGCCCCGGCAAGGCCAAGTTCCTCTGACCGTCGCCCGGTCGGCCTGCCCGCCGTACACCCTCCGGGTGGATTAGTCTGGCCTTAAGACAGCCTTAAGTACGCCAGTCGCCGAACGCTTGGTGATCATTCGATCGCGGCCCGTCATCGCAGCTCGCGGGCGGTACGGGAGCGATCCGAGGCCGTCGGCGGATGCTGAACGAGCTCCCCGGAACCTCTGGTTCCGGGAGCCGTTTTCCCCAGGAACGGCCCCGGAGACGGCTCCGGGCGGCCATGATGGGGGGATGGCGGGGCTGGAGGGTGTGGAACAACCGCGGCAGCGCGGCGGCGCGACCGCGGCTCGGTGGTCGCCTGCCGTCGAGGACGAACAGGCGCTCAAGGCACTGGAGTTGTTCGGCAACCCGACGGACGAGGAAGTGCGGCTGCCGTCCCGGCCCGAGTCCGCGGCGACCGCGCGCCGGCTCACCCAGTGCGTGATACTGCGTCAGTGGGCGCTCTCCCCGGCCCTCGCCGAGCACGCGATCCTGCTCGTCTCCGAACTGGTCGGCAACGCCGTGCGCCACACCGGTGCCCGCGCCTTCGGGCTGCGGATGCTGCGGCGCCGGGGCTGGATCAGGATCGAGGTGCGCGACCCCTCGCGCGGGCTGCCCTGTCTGATGCCGGTCCACGAGATGGACACCAGCGGGCGCGGCCTCTTCCTCGTCGACAAGCTCTCCGACCGCTGGGGCGCCGATCTGCTGCCGCGCGGCAAGACCACCTGGTTCGAGATGCGGGTCGCCGACCGCTGACACCCGCCCGTCATGTGTCCCCGAACGCGCCGAAGCCCCCGTGCCTGCCGGATACGGCCTGCCTGCGGGGGCTTCTGCGGAGCGCCGCCGTGGACCGGAGGGGGTGTGATCCACGGCGACTGAGGACGACCGAACTCGGGTCAATGAGAGGTCGTGCTTCGACTATGGCAGACGGGGGGCCTTCACGCCAAAAGTCCCTACTCGGACAAACTTCCCCATACCTTGACAGTTTAGCTCTGAATCGTAGGTGAGCTAGAGCACGCACCTTCCAAATGCTGAATAAGTATGGGGATCGCTGAGTGATTCATCGAACTCGCCCGCTGGGTGAGTGGCGTGTCTACGGCGACCCGTAAAGGCCCTGAAATGGGTCAATCATTACCTTCCGCCCTTCGGCGTACTTAAATGTCGATGTGCTCAATCCATCTCCCCGCGGGGTCGACCGCCGCAGCGCACTGCGAGCCGGGGCGGGGGCCGCCGCCGCGGGGGCCTTCGCGGCCGGCTGTACGCACGACGAGGGCGGCGCCGGGCCGCGAAG
>NZ_JBJHPC010000512.1:0-5161 GCF_045257485.1 Streptomyces sp. YS-3
CCCCCGGCAACAACCCCTCCGGCACATCCTGATACGTCACCGGCCGCAACCACCGCTCCACCGCCGTCGCCCCCACCGACGTGGACGTCGACGTCGTCGCCGGGTAGGGACCGCCGTGGTGCTGGGCGGGCGCCACCGCCACCCCCGTCGGCCACCCGTCCACCAGGACCCGTCCCGCGAGCCCCGTCAGCGTGGCGAGCAGCGACGCCGCCGCGCCGCCGTCGCGCCCCGCTCCCTCCGCCTCCGACAGATGCAGCGTCGCCGTCAGGTTCCCCGGCAGCCGCGAGAGCACCGCTCCGATCTCGGACGGGTGCTCATACCGCGCCACCACCGTCACCGGCCCGAAGCACTCCTCCAGGAGCAGATCGTGCGGTCCCTGCGAGGCCAGCGCGGACGCCGCGACCGTCAGGAATCCCGCGCTGACCGTGTGCTCCCCGCCGGACCCGGGCGTGACCGGCGCGCCGACCCCCTCCAGCGCGGCCCGCGAGGCGACGCCGGCCACGAACGCGTCCCGCATCCGGTGGTCCAGCATCACCCCCGCCTCCGCGTCGCTCACCGTCGCCGTCAGCGCCTTCAGCAGCGCGTCGCCGCCCGGCCCGGCCGGCGCGAGCACGAAGCCCGGCTTGGTGCAGAACTGGCCGACGCCCAGCGTCATCGAGGCACCCAGCCCCGCGCCGATCGACTCGCCCCGCTCCTCCGCCGCCGCCTCCGTGACCACGACCGGGTTCAGCGACCCCAGCTCGCCGTGGAAGGGGATCGGCACCGGCCGGGCCGCCGCCGCGTCGAAGAGGGCGCGACCGCCCCGTACCGAGCCGGTGAAGCCGGCCGCCGCGACCAGCGGGTGGCGCACCAGCGCGATCCCGGCGTCGAAGCCGTGGACGAGTGCCACCACCTCCTGCGGCAGCCCGACCCGTACCGCCGCCCGCCGCAGCAGTGAGACGCACAGCTCGGAGGTTGCCGGGTGGGCCGGGTGGGCCTTGACGACGACCGGGCACCCGGCCGCGAGCGCGCTCGCCGTGTCCCCGCCGGGGACGGAGAAGGCGAGCGGGAAGTTGGACGCCGAGTACACCGCGACCACGCCCAGCGGCACCTTCATCCGCCGCAGGTCCGGCCACGGCGGGGTGCGGCCGGCGTCGGCGTGGTCGATGCGTACGTCGAGGAAGGCGCCCTCGTCCACCACGTCCGCGAAGGCCCGCAACTGGGCGGTGGTCCGGGCGAGTTCCCCGGTGAGCCGGACCGGCCCGAGGGCGGTCTCGGCGTCGGCGGCCTCCACCACGTGCTCCGCGGCCTCGTCGAGCAGTTCGGCGGCGGTCCGCAGCAGGGCCGCCCGTACGCCCCGGTCGGCGAGCGCGTCGCGCACCGACCACGCGGCCCGCACCGCCTCGTCGACCTCGCGCTCGGACGCCTCCGCCGCGACTTGCTCCCGCGGCTTCCCGGTACGGGGGTCGACACTCCAGACTGGTGCTGTGCTCACCGCTATGTCCTTCCGGCTTCCGGTCCTGCCGAGGTCCCTGGCGGTCGTCCCGCTGATCCTGCTCCGCCCACCAGGGTTTGTTCGGTATTCTGAACAGAGTTCCTGCTGATGAATATGCTGGACTCTATTGACGGGCGTTCTGCGTTGGCAAGACGCGCAGGCAAGAAGGGGCGAGGTCGGATGTCGGCTGTCGAGACAGGTGGGGCCCAGGTCAAGTCCGCCGTGCGTACGGTGGAATTGCTGGAGTACTTCGCGGGGCGCCCCGGAATGCACTCCCTCGCGGCGGTGCAGGAGGCGGTCGGCTACCCCAAGTCCAGCCTCTACATGCTGCTGCGCACCCTGGTGGAGCTCGGCTGGGTGGAGACCGATGCCACCGGCACGCGGTACGGCATCGGCGTCCGCGCCCTGCTGGTGGGCACCTCGTACATCGACGGCGACGAGGTCGTCGCGGCTGCCCGGCCGACGCTGGACCGGCTCTCCGACGACACCACGGAGACCATCCACCTCGCCCGCCTCGACGGCACCAACGTGGTCTACCTCGCGACCCGCCAGTCCCAGCACTATCTGCGCCCCTTCACCCGCGTCGGCCGCCGGCTGCCCGCCCACTCGACCTCGCTGGGCAAGGCGCTGCTGGCCACCCACAGCGACGAGCAGGTGCGCAAGCTGCTCCCGGAGACCCTCCAGCAGCTGACCGAGAACACCATCACCGACCGCGAGAAGCTCATCGAGGAGCTGCACCAGATCCGCGAGCAGGGGTACGCGGTGGACCGCGAGGAGAACACGCTGGGGCTGCGCTGCTTCGGTGTCGCGATCCCCTACCGCACCCCCGCGCGCGACGCGATCAGCTGCTCGGTGCCGGTGGCGCGGCTGACCCCGGCGCACGAGCAGATGGTGAAGGATGCCCTGTTCGACGCGCGCGACCGGCTGACGCTGGCGACCCGCCGGCTCTGACCCCGCGCGCGGTCCGGGCGGCTGCGGGGTCATGAGAGGTTTCTGAGAAAAGCGGCCAAAGGGAACGATTCACGGCATCCGGCACGTCCTCTGTGCGGGATGAACAAGACAATCAGGCGCAGCGCGGTCTTCTGTCTGCTCATGGTGCTGGCCCTGCTGGGCCGGGCCACCTATGTGCAGTTCTACCAAGGCCGGGCGCTCGCGGACGACAAGCTGAACCGGCGGAACACCATCGCGCGGTACGCGAACCCGCTCGGTGACATCATCGTGGCCGGCTCGCCGATCACCGGATCGGTGCGGACGACCGGCGGCGATCTCGCGTACAAACGCGCGTACAGGAACGGTGAGCTGTACGCGGCCGTGACCGGCTACAGCTCGCAGGTGTACGGCGCGACCCAGTTGGAGGGGATCTACGGCAAGGTGCTGGACGGCACCGACACCCGGATGAAGGACCCGCTCTCGGCGCTCACCGGCGAGCGGGCACCCGGCGGCGACGTGCTGACCACCATCGACCCGGCGGTGCAGAAGGCCGGCTACGAGGCGCTGGGCGGCAAGAAGGGCGCGGCCGTCGCCATCGACCCGAGGACCGGCCGCATCCTCGGCATGGTCTCGACGCCCTCGTACGACCCGTCGAAGATCGCCGGTTCGGCGGACGGCGCCGCCTGGAAGGCGCTGTCGGAGGATCCGGACAAGCCGATGGTCAACCGGGCGCTGCGCCAGCCGCTGCCGCCGGGTTCGACGTTCAAGCTGGTGGTGGCGGCTGCGGCGCTGGAGGACGGCCTCTATCCGTCGGTGGACACGAGGACCGACAGCCCCAGTCCGTACACCCTGCCCGGCACCCGGACCGTGCTGACCAACGAGAACCCGTCCGCCCCGTGCGAGAACGCCACGATCCGCACGGCGCTCCGGTACTCGTGCAACAACGTCTTCGCGAAGCTGGCGGACCGGCTCGGCCAGGACAAGCTCCGGGCCACGGCGGAGAAGTTCGGCTTCAACGACGCCGAGCAGGACGTACCGGTGCGGGCCTCGGCGAGTGTGTATCCGAAGGCTTCCGAGAAAATGGACCGGGCGCAGACCGCGCTGACCGGTATCGGCCAGTTCGATGTGACGGCGACTCCGCTCCAGATGGCCATGGTGTCGGCCGCTATAGCCAACGATGGGGTCATGGCGTCGCCGCATATGGTCTCAAAGGTGACGGACGCTGAGGGCACGACCCTTCAGTCGTACGCGGACGGCGGTGGCAAGCGGATCGTCTCCTCGGAGACCGCCCGCCAGTTGCGTTCCGCGATGGTGACGGTCGTCGAGGAGGGCACCGGCTCCAACGCCAGGGTGAGCGGCGCCGAGGTCGGCGGCAAGACGGGCACGGCCCAGCACGGCGTGGGCAACTCCAAGACGCCGTACGCCTGGTTCACGTCGTACGCCAAGGACTCCGCCACCGGCAGGCAGATCGCCGTGGCCGTGCTCGTCGAGGACTCCGGCGCGGCCCGCTCGGAGGTGAGCGGCAACGGCCTGGCGGCGCCGGTGGCGCAGAAGATGATGGGGGCGGCCCTGCGGGCGTCCTAGGGCACCGGGGCGGGCGGGAATAGGGCGTCCGCCGGATCCGTCACGGCCGCCTCACCGGCGAGATTTTCCCCTGTGAACACCACAGGGACGAAGAGCGCGGCCCGCGGCGGCCCGCTGAGAAGGGTCCTGACGGACCGCGACGCGGGGCTGTATCTGACCGGGGTGGTGGTGTCCGGGTTCGGGTCGTCGGCGATGTGGCTGACGGCCGGGATCTGGACCAAGTCGCTGACCGGCTCCGACGCGTTGGCGGCGCTCACCGTCTTCACCATGTGGGCGCCGACCCTGGTGGGCCCGCTGCTCGGCACGGTCGCGGACCGGGTGCGCCGCCGTCCGCTCCTGGTGGGGCTGAACCTCGCGTCGGCGGTCCTGCTGATGGCGCTGCTCGCGCTGGACACGGCGGGCCGGATCTGGATCCTGTTCGCGGTGCTGCTGGTGTACGGCGTGAACGGCGTCATCCAGGACGCGGCCGAGGCGTGCCTGGTGGCCGCCGCCGTCGACCGCGATCTGCTGGGCGACTTCAACGGCCTGCGGATGACGGCCAACGAGGGCATGAAGCTGGTCGCCCCGCTGGCGGGGGCGGGTCTGTACGCGCGGTACGGCGGTCAGGCGGTGGCGGTCCTGGACGCGGTGACGTTCCTCCTGGCGGCGGGGATCTTCGCGCTGATACGGGTACGGGAGGCGCGGCCGGCGCCCGGTGGCCACTGGCTGGCCGATACGGCGGAGGGGACGCGTACGGTGTGGCGCTCGCCGGTGCTGCGGCCCCTGGTGCTGGCGGGCGCGGCGACGATGCTGTGCGCCGGTCTGAACGGTGCGGCGATCTACGCGGTGACCGACGAACGGCTCGGCCACTCGGCGACGTTCGTGGGGGTGCTGTACGCGGTGCAGGGCGTGGGCTCGGTGGCCTCCGGGCTGCTCGCGGGCCCGCTCCTGCGCCGCCTGCCCGCCCACTGCTACGCCGCGGCCGGTATCGCGGTGTTCGCGGTGTCGGTGTGCGCGCGGGTCCTGCCCTACGACGCGGTGGCGTTGGTGTGCGGCGCGGGAATCGGGCTGGGGCTGCCGTGCGTGCTGGTGGCGTCGATGACGGCGGTCCAGCGGTCGGTCCCGGACGCGGTGCTCGGCCGCACGGCGTCGACGGCGAACACGCTGCTGTTCGTACCGAACGCGGTGGGGCTG